>JAYUAK010000198.1:0-4546 GCA_043741335.1 Actinomycetota bacterium | reverse complement strand
TCCAAGTCACGAAGGCGATTCAAGAGGTGAAGCGCTCCATCCTGTTCGACCGCTTCTGACCCGGCTCGACAGGTCGTATCGTTCGGCTGTGGAACTCTCCTACGACCGCGAGCAGACCGCGAAGGCGTACGACGAGTACGGCGACAAGGAGTGGGAACGGCACGAGGCGGCGCCGTTCCACCGGGTCTCGTTCCACGTCCACCGGCACTACCTCGCGGAATTCATCCGGCGAGGCGACCGCGTGCTCGAGGTGGGCGCGGCGTCCGGGCGGTTCACGGTGGAGCTCGCGCGACTCGGCGCCCGGATCATCGTCACAGACATCTCCCCCGGTCAGCTAGAGCTGAACGTCGCGAACGTCGCCGAGGCGGGGTTGGAGTCGGCGGTGGAAACCAGGGCGCTGGCCGACATCGTCGACCTCAACGGGTATCCGGACGGGTCGTTCGACACGGTCGTTTGCTACGGCGGACCGCTCAGCCACGTGATGGACCGTGCGGATCAGGCGCTCGCGGAGCTGCTGCGGGTGACGAAACCCGGGGGGCACGTCCTGCTCGGCGTGATGTCGCTGCACGGTTCGCTCCACGCGTTCCTGGCGGGCGCCGACGCCGAGATCGAGGAGTTCGGCATCGACGAGATGCAGGCGATCTTCGAGACCGGAGACCTGCCGGCGCACCATTCCAGCATGGCGACGCCGTCGCATCTGTTCAGCTGGGCAGAGCTCCGCGCCCTCCTGGAGCGACACGACTGCGACATCGTCGTCGCATCCGCCGCGAACTTCCTCTCGATCGGCAACGACGAGGTCTGCGAGCGGTGGCTGCAGGAGGATCCCGCGATGTGGGAGCGGTTCCTAGCATGGGAGGTTGAAGCCTGCCGGCAGCCCGGGGCAATCGACGCCGGGACGCACATCATCGCGGTCGTCCGCAGGCGATAGGGAGAAGTCTCCCGCCGGTCAAATTCCTCCGCGCGCCTGCCTCACCCCGACCGCAAGCGCGATCTGCGTAAGGTCCGCTCGCAAGGAGTCGACTTTCACGTCGAACTTTCGATCCAGCCGATCGAGCTTGACCTCGAACCCTTCGAACCTCGCCTCGAACTTGGCGTCCAGCGCGTCGATCCGCGCGTCCAACTTGGCGTCCAGCGCATCGATCCGGGCATCGAGGCGTTGCTCGATGCGTGCCAGACCGGCTTCGAGCGCGTCGAATCGCTGGCCACCCAGCCGGGCGAGGATGAGTCCGACGCTCGCGATGACCAGCGCGCTGATCAACGTCTGAATGATCTCCACTGGACACCTCCCTCCGTTCGCGAAGGAGTGGCGCAAGGATAGCGCGGACCCACGACACCGATAGTCTGAGCGCACATGGCGCACAGGGTCACCCTCATCCCAGGCGACGGCATCGGGCCGGAGGTCGCGGCAGCGACCCGGTTGGTGCTGGATGCTGCCCACGGCGACATCGAATGGGTCGACGCTGTGGCCGGCGCCGGCGCGCTCGAGTCCCACGGTGCCCTCTTGCCCGAAGAGACACTCGACGCCATCCGCGACTGTCGCGTGGCGATCAAAGGTCCGATCACGACCCCAGTCGGGACCGGATTTCGGAGTGTCAACGTCGCGCTCCGCCAGGAGCTCGACCTCTTCGCGGCCGTCCGCCCGGCGCGCTCTCTCCCTGGCGTGCCGATCCGGCACCCCGACACGAACCTCGTCGTCGTTCGCGAGAACACCGAAGACCTCTACCAAGGCATCGAGTTCGAGCGCGGTTCGCCCGGCGCTGCCGCGCTCCGCGAGAAGCTCAAGACGCTTGCCGGATTCGAGGTCCGCGAGGACGCGGGCATCACTCTCAAACCGATCTCGGTCGCCGGAACCCGTCGGATCGTGCGCTTCGCGTTCGAGTACGCGCGCGCGAACGGCCGCCGCAAGGTCACGCTCGGGCACAAATCCAACGTTATGCGGTACTCGGACGGCCTGTTCTTCAAGACGTTCCTGGACATCGCGCGCGACCCGATGATCCGCGGCGGCATCGAGGTCGAGGAGATCCAGATCGACCACCTGTCGATGCGCCTGGCGTGGGAGCCCGAGGCGTTCGACGTCTTGCTGCTGCCGAACCTGTACGGCGACATCCTGTCGGACCTCTGCGCCGGCCTGGTCGGAGGACTCGGTCTGGTTCCCGGCGCCAACATCGGTTGGGAATACGCGGTGTTCGAGCCCGTCCACGGCAGCGCTCCCGACATCGCCGGCAAAGGCCTGGCGAACCCCATAGCGATGATCTTGTCTGGCGCGATGATGCTACGTCACCTCGGCGAGATGGCCGCCGCCGAGCGAGTAGAAGGCGCCGTCGACGACGTGCTACGCGCCGGCGTCGTCCGAACCCCCGACCTCGGCGGTACCTCGTCGACGCAACAGGTCGGCGAAGCGATCGTGAGCGCGCTCGGGACGTGAAGTTCAGTGTGGGTGGTGGTGGTGCTCCCCCTGACCTCGACCGAGGTCCTCGGGGAGTCGTCAACAGCCGGGTTGACCGCGATGTCCGCAACACTGTTGGCGAGAGAACGTCGCCTTCAGCCGGTTCCGGACGGTCAGGCCGAGCTTCGTCAGGAGCGGCCCGTCGTACACCCGCCAATTCGTGAAGAAGTTCCTCCCGTGTTCCCTGGCGATCGCCCAGAATCCGTCGTCGCGCACGAAACCATGCTACGACGGACGAACATCGGAACCGATGTGCTTCAACCCGAACGGATGGGATGCGAGACTGCCCCGATGCTCGCGGTCGTGAAACCCAGCCCCTTGCGCCTGTGGGGATTCCTGTTGACCGTTCTCGGCGGCGCGCTCATCGCGTTCGGCTCCATCGGCAACTGGGCAACGATCACGTTGGGTGGAACGACGGAGAATGCGGTGCCGAACAACGGCATCGACCTGTGGCAAGGCAAGGTGACGGTCGTCCTGGGCGTGCTGATCATCCTCGCGATCCTCGCTCTGCGATTCGTTCGCCCCGAACGCCGCAAAATGGTCGCCGTCTTGATCACGGTGGCCGCTCTCGTCTGTGCGGGCATCGCCGCTTGGTGCCTAAGCTCCCTCGAGTCGGTCATCCACGGGACCGGCGTGGATGCCCTCACCCAACACGTCGCCCAGACGTTGGGGATCTCCGAAGCCCAGGCGAGGCAACAGGTTCTGCTGACGATGCAGCAGAAAGGGATCGCTGTTCGAGCACAACCGGGTCTGGTGATGACGTTCGGCGGCGCGTTGATCGCCACGGCTGGTGGAATCGTCGACCTGGCCTGGGTACGCAAGAAGCGCATCGCCGGCAACGAGATCGATCCCGACACCCTGCCGGTCAGCACCGGCGGATCCGAGCGGGACGCCTAGAGCTTCGCCAGATCCTCGCATTTCGCACGGATGCCCTCGGCTGCCTCACGAAGCGCGGCCAGCTCGTCATCGTTCAGGTCGAGCTCGACGATCTCTTCGACGCCTTTTCGACCGAGCTTCGCGGGAACACCGACGTAGACATCGTTGATGCCGTACTGGCCAGTCGCCCACGCACACACCGGCAGCACCTGGTGGGAGTCGTTCGCGATCGCACCGACCATCTGCGTGATCGATGCGCTGGGCGCGTAGTACGCGCTGCCCTTCTTCAGCAGCGCGACGACCTCGGCGCCGCCGTCGCGCGTTCGCTGGAACAGCCGATCGAGCGTTGCCGCATCGACCAGATCCGGGAGAGGCTTCCCGTCGACCGTGGCATGGCGCGGCAGCGCGATCATGGCATCGCCGTGCGATCCGAGCGTCATGGCTTCGACGACGAGCGGGGACACGCCGAGCTCCTCGGCGATGAAATACCGAAGGCGGGCGGAGTCGAGCACGCCCGCCATGCCCATGACCCGTTCCTTCGGAAACCCGCTCGCCTGCGCCGCGAGGAACGTCATCTCGTCGAGCGGATTCGTGACGACGATGACGATGGCGTCCGGGGAGTTGGGGGCGATCTGCCCGACGACATCGTTCATGATCCCGGCGTTCTTCCCCAGGAGGTCCATCCGGCTCATGCCCGGCTGGCGAGGGAACCCCGCGGTGATCACGACGACATCGGAGCCCGCCGTGTCCGCATAGTCATTGGTGCCGGTGATGTTCGGCTCGAACCGCTCGATCGGGGCCGACTCTTTCAGGTCGAGGGCGAGCCCCTGGGGAAGTCCCTCGACGATATCGGTCAGGACCACCTGGTCCGCGAGACCCTTCTGGAGCACACGCAACGCGGTCGTCTGTCCGACGAACCCACTGCCGACGATGGTGACCTTCATGAACGACTCCTCTTTGTGGATGACGGCCCCATGCTACCGAGCGACTCCGTGACCAAGAGATGGCACTACTCCCGCAGGCCCCCGGATGCCGATACCTCCCCCGATGGCTTCGCCCCCCACCACACGACCCGAAACCTGGGTCCCCGCCGGCACCGAGCGCGGGGGCGCCGTGGCGGCGCCCCCGAACCAGGCGAAAACCGAGCGCGGGCAGCTGGTGCGCCGGCGCCCGAACGTCCCCCTGCCGCCGCCCGAAGGGCGGCGGCAGAAACGCACACGCGAT
>JAYUAK010000197.1:0-4559 GCA_043741335.1 Actinomycetota bacterium | reverse complement strand
GCTGCTGCGGAGGGATCGAGCCGCATCGTCCCCCCGAGGAAGTAGTCCGGGTCCAACCGCCCCGCGACGAGGTTCGCATCGGTAAGGGTTGGCTCGTGTCCGCCCCTTCCGTAGCACGCCGGGCCGGGCTCGGCTCCGGCGGAACGGGGGCCAACGTGCAGGCCGCCCGCCTCGTCCGCCCAGGCGATCGAGCCTCCACCGGCTCCGATCTCGACGATCTCGACGACCGGGATCTGGATGGGATAGCCGGCCGATCGCGGTGTGCGCTCGACATGGTGCAGCGTCTCGATGCGCATCCGGCCGTCTCGTACGGCGGAGGTCTTCGCCGTCGTACCGCCGATATCGAGGGTGAGCACATGATGCGCGCCGATCCTTCGACCGGCCTCCGCCGCCGCGACGACGCCGGCTACCGGACCGGACTCCAACAGGTTGATCGGCGCCGCGACCGCACGCTCGAACGACGAGACCCCGCCGGCGGAGCGCATCACATAGAGTCGGCCGGGCACACCGGCCATCCGCACGCGCTGGGCTAGGGACGAGAGGTAGCCGGCCACGACCGGCTTCACGTACGCGGCCAGCACCGTGGTCGAGGTCCGCTCGAACTCGCGCCACTGGCCCGAGACCTCGTGAGAGGCAACGACTTCGACGCCGGGCAGCAGGTGGGCCAGGCGTTGGGCTGCGAGGCGTTCGTGGGAGGGGTTCGCCCAAGAATGGAGGAAGCAGACCGCGACGGCTTCGGCGCCCGCGGCGCGGATCGCCTCGGCAACGGCCGGCAGCTCCGACTCATCGAGCGGCGTCAACGGCACGCCCTTGTAGGACGTGCGCTCGGTCACTTCGAAGCAGAGGCGCCGCGGCACGAACGGTTCGGGCTTGCGATAGGCAAGGTTGTACAGGTCTGGCCGGTTCGCCCGACCGATCAGGAGGACGTCCCGGAATCCGCGGGTCGTGACGAGCGCGGTCGGAACGCCGCGCCGCTCGGTGATCGCGTTGATCACAACGGTTGTCCCGTGGATCAACAGCTCTACCGATGCTGGGTCGACGCCTGAGTCGGCGATCGCCCTCATCACGCCCTCGTCGAGCCGGCCGGGAGTCGTGTCGGCCTTGGCGAGGGTGAGCGAGCCCGCGACCGGATCGAACACGACCAGGTCGGTGAAGGTTCCCCCGATGTCGATCGCCACCCGGTTGGAGGCCGAGCCTGCTGCGCCGTCCCCCCGTGCAGTGTCCAGATCGGGACGACTCGCGTCCCGCCCTTCGCGTGGACTCAGAACCTTGCTCCGTGAAGATCGGATCTCAACCGTTGCGCTTCCATGGCGACACGGTATGCCCTCAGACCGATGCCCGTACGTGCGACTATCCCCGTTTCTTGACTCGAGTTGGTTGCCCGTCACAACCGGCCGGCTTTTCCTTCCCTTTATCTGGGCGTCACGCGCGGTTTGCACACGACGACGAAGCTCGTTCCGAGATGCTCACCGCCTTCGAGGTCGCGACCCCGACCGGCCGTACGATGGCCGCGATGAACGGGACCATCCTTCTGGTCGAGGACGAACAGAGCATCGCGTCCCTGGTTCGCACGTATCTCGAGCGCGACGGGTTCCAGGTCGTGCACGTGCGGAGCGGTGAGGATGCCCTCACCGAGCTGCCACGCCATCCGGTCCGGCTCATCGTGCTCGATATCGGCCTTCCGGGGATCGACGGGTTCGAAGTGTGCCGCCAGGTCCGCGCGAAGAGCCGCACGCCGATCATCATGCTCACCGCGCGCGACGAGGAGGTCGATCGCGTCACTGGCCTGGAGGTCGGGGCCGACGACTACGTCTCCAAGCCGTTCTCGCCGCGGGAGCTGGTCGCCCGCGTGAAGGCCGTGCTCCGGCGAGCAGACCCGTCGCCCGATGCCGCGGTGCTCGCGCTCGGTCCGATCGCGCTCGACGTCGCCGCGCGCGAGGTCCACGTGGATGGGACCGAGATCGATCTGACGGCGAAGGAGTTCGACCTGCTTCGTCATCTCCTGGAGAACCCCGGCGTCGTGCTCTCGCGCGAGGTGCTGCTCGACCGCGTGTGGGGGATGAGCTATCCCGGCGAGACGCGGACGGTCGACGTCCATATCGGCCAGCTGCGGAAGAAGCTTGGACTGCCCGACGCCATCCGCACGATCCGCGGAGCCGGCTACAAAGCGATCGGGCCGTGAAGACGCTCCGCGGCCGGTTCTTCCTCTACTTCCTCCTGGGTGCCGTCGCGACGACGGCGCTCACGGTGTTGATCGCCGAGGGCATCGCACGACGCTTGGAGCGGCGAGGGCTCTTCTTCGGGCGCGGCGCATTGGCGGAACGGGTGCAGCTCGCCGCCTCTCGCCCCGGTCGCGGGAACGTCGCCGTCCTACTGTTGGCGGGCCTCATCGGCACGGGCGTTGCGGCGTTGCTGGCCTATGTCCTTTCGACCCGTTTGGCCAAGCCGATCTGCGAGCTGTCGGACGCGACGCGAAGCGTCGCGTCCGGTCACACGGTGCAGGTCCCCGTCAACGGCACCGACGAGCTGGCGCAGCTCGCGATGTCGTTCAACCAGATGTCGGGCCAGCTCGCGCTCGCTCGCGAGAGCGAGCGCGCGTTCCTGCTGTCGGTGAGCCATGAGCTAAAGACGCCGCTCACCGCGATCCGCGGGTACGGCGAGGCGTTGCGCGACGGCGCCGCGACGTCCGAGGAGGCCGGACCGATCATCGAGCACGAGTCGGAGCGGCTGCAGCGGCTCGTCCAGGACCTCCTGGATCTGGCGCGTCTGGACCAGCGCGAGTTCGCGATCCAGACCGAGCCCGTCGACCTGGCCGGCGTTGCGCGCGCCGTGGAGGAGGCCCTGCGGCCGCGCGCCGCGGAGTTCGGCGTTTCGCTCGGCGTGGACGCGCCGGCCGCCGCGCCCGTGGTTGCCGACCGCGGGCGGACGATCCAGGTGGTCTCGAACCTGGTCGAGAACGCGCTGCGCGCGACGCAGGCCGGGGGCAGCGTGACGATCCTCGCTACCGGCCCGACGATCGCCGTGCAGGACACGGGTCCCGGGCTCACGCCCGATGACCAGGCGCACGCGTTCGACCGGTTCTTCCTCTACCGGCGCTACGGCGCCGATCGCCCGGTGGGCTCCGGCCTGGGTCTCGCGATCGTCAAGGAACTGTCGGCGGCGATGGGAGGCTCGGTTGCCGTGCAGAGCGAGCCTGGCGCCGGCGCCACGTTCACCGTGCGACTGCCGGTAGCCGCACCTCGCCCCGACGCCGCGTAGCTCACCGCCGACGACCGATCACAGCCGGCGGATCTCGGGGATCAAGAGCAATTGCACGACCGGCACGATGAGCAGAGCGAGTCCGCAAACGAGGAGCGTGGCGGAGAATCCGAACGCTCCCGCGATCGGTCCGATCACAGCGAACACGATCGGGTTCAGGACGAACGACCCGAAGTCATCGACGGCGCTTACCCGGGAGAGCTTGTCCGGCGGCACGTGCTGTTGCATGACCGTGAACCAAAGCGTATTGCCGAACGAGATCGCCGCCCACGACAGGCCGATGGCGACCCCGATGAGCCACGCAGACGAGGGTCCCGACAGGAACAGCAATGGCAGCGCGCCGTACAACGCCTCCAGGACGGCGAACGCGGCGACCGACGCGCCGTGCGACGCGATCAGCACCGCGAGGGTTAGGTGCATGGTCGCCCGCACCCCGTCCGAAGCGAGCATCACGAGGCGGCGGGGGAGACGGTCGGCGACGACGCCGCTCACCAACAGGAAGTCGACGCTCGGGATCGAACGCGCGGCGAGGACGATGCCGAGCGCTCCCACGCCGTGGCCTGCCGCGAGGACCGCGAATGGGAGGGCGATGGAGATGAAGCGATCGCCGAACGACGAGATCGTCTGCCCCGCCCAGAGCAGGCGGTACGAGCGGTTCTGGAGCAAGAGTCGGCCGCCGGCTCGCTGCCGTGTTTCGGCGCCCGGCTCCATCCGTCCACGTCCGAGCTTCCGGGCGGAGCCTTACGCGGCCCTTACGGTCTGCCGTCCTGTCCTTTGCGCTTGCGACCGAAGCTTCCTTCAAGGACGACGGACCAAGAACAACGGCAGAAGGAGGTAGGAACGATGGGCAAGAGCAAGATCATCTGGTCGCTGCTATCGATCTCACTGGTGCTCGGTCTCACCTCAGCGCCCGCGATGGCGACGCCACGTCAGCCCGTGTTTCCCGGTGCGGTCCACGCCGACGGAACATGGACCTTTGAGGATGGCCGCACCGAGTCGCATACGGCCGACTACGGCGTGATCACGAGCGTGGGCGGTGGATCGATCACCGTGACCCGACCCGACCAGCAGCAGATCACGGTCGCCCTGCCCGACGACACGTGTGTTCGCGTCGGTGGGATGCCCGGAACGGTCGACGACCTGCACCCTCTCATGCGAGCGGTGGTCCTCAGCCTGCGGGCCGACGACGGCTCGCTCTTCGCGATGGCCGTCCGCACCGGTGCTCCGTTGATCCGCCCGTTGCAGCCCATGTGCGGGATCTTCGCGGGTTGGGTGCACGCAGAGGTGACCGTCACGTACCG
>JAYUAK010000196.1:0-1846 GCA_043741335.1 Actinomycetota bacterium | reverse complement strand
TGCCGGCCGCCTGCCTCGCTTCGATCCGCGACACGGGCGTCGCGCTGAAAGGACCGGTCGAGACCCCCGTGACGAGCGGGATGCGGAGCGTCAACCTGGCGCTCCGCCGAGAGCTCGACCTCTATGCGTGCGTGCGACCGTGTCGCCTGTACCCGGGCGTGCCGAGCTCCTACGACGCCGTGGACCTGATCGTCGTCCGGGAGAACATCGAAGGGATGTACACCGGCATCGAGTTCGAGGAGGGAACGGTCGAGACGACGGAGCTGATCCGATTCGTTGCTGAAGCGAGCGGGACGCAGATGCGGGCCGATACGGGTGTCTCGGTGAAGACGATCTCGGAGTTCGGCAGTGAGCGGGTCGTGCGGTTCGCGTTCGATCTGGCCGTCGAGCGCGGCCGGTCGAAGGTCACGGCAAGCCACAAGGCGAACATCATGAAGTTCACCGACGGACTGTTCCTGGAGGTCGCGCGCCGGGTCGCAACCGACTACCCGCAGATCGCGTTCGAGGATCGAATCATCGATGCGCTCTGCATGCAGTTGATCCAGGCACCCGAGCGCTTCGACGTCTTGGTGTTGCCGAACTTCTACGGAGACGTGGTGTCCGACGTGGCGGCCGGACTGATCGGCGGGCTCGGTGTGGCGCCGGGCGGCCACGTGGGTGCGCACGCCGCCGTCTTCGAGGCAACGCACGGCACGGCCCCTCGCCTGGCCGGCACGAACCGCGCGAACCCGGTTGGGGTCACCCTTTCTGCGGCGATGATGCTTCGGCATATCGGCGAGACGGGTGCCGGAGAACGGCTGGACGCGGCCGTCGCTGCGGTGCTCGCCGACGGGACGCATCTCACCGACGATCTCCGCTGGTCCGACGACGAACGCCCTTCCGTCACCACACTCGAGGTCGCCGACGCCATCATCGCGCGGCTGTCGGACTGATCAGCCTCGACAGGGTCCGACCGACGTCGTTACGCCGTGGTGATCCGCGCCTTGCACGTCGAACGTTCCGCCGTCCGCTGCGCACCACGACGGCGAGGTCAACACGTAGTCCGTCCGCAAGAACAGGAACGACCACGGGAACGTAGCGGCGGTGGTTCCGGCGCTGGCATTGGACCGGAGCGCGTCGCGGAACGTCTCCGCGAGCGTTCGGTATCCGGTAGACCGATCGCTGATGCCGAAGTCGCCCGCCAGCACGACGGGGAGTCGCTCGGCGAGCGCAGCCTTCGTCAGCCGGTCGAGCAGCAGTGGGTCGTTCAGGGTGGTGCCGAGCACGGAGTCGTTCGTCCGGACGGCGTACAGGATGAACGCTCCTCCCGGTCGATCAACCTCGAGTCGAAGGATGAGGTCGCCGGGCAGGGGATCCGGGAGCGGCAGCTCGCGGACGGGAGCCGACGACAGCACGACGAAGCGACCGCTCGCGAGCGCGAACCGGTAGCGGTCGGTGCGCAGCAACGTGGATCGTGCCTTCTTCGACGGTTCGACGATGACGGTCACATCGGCCCGCGCGTGAACAACTGCTGCGAGCGTTGCGACTGCGCCACCGCCCGAGTCCGCAAGGGCGATCGTCGCGATGCGCACGGGGTCGACGGGTGGGGGCGTGGGTTGGGAACCGCGTGGGCCGAAGATCGTCACCCAGCCGAACCCAGCGACGGATGCAGCGACGATGAGCGGGGTGATCTTTCGTTCGTCGATCGCAGCGATCGCCAGGCCCAAGATCGCCGCGACGACAACGGCCGGGAGTGCCAGGGCGACCAGTTGAACAGGCGGGCCCAGATCGCGAACCAGGAACCACGCCCACGGCGTCAACGCCGAGAGCAGGGTCCACCGGAGCGTTCCCAGGAAGCCAAGCAGCC
>JAYUAK010000195.1:0-1849 GCA_043741335.1 Actinomycetota bacterium | reverse complement strand
GACTCGAGCTCACGTTCCCAATAGCCCGCCCCGATGGCCACCTCGACCCGGCCACCCGATATGCGGTCGACGGTCGCGATCTGTTTCGCGAGCATCGCCGGATTGCGCAGCGCGATGTCGGTGACGGCCGTCCCCAGCCGGATGCGCTCCGTGCTGGCCGCGAGCGCGGCAAGCGTCGTCCACGACTCCAGGACCGGAACCTCCGGGGTCGGAGGCCACATGTAGTGATCCGCGATCCAGATCGTGCCGGCGCCGGCGGATCCCAGGTAGCGAACGTCATCGACGAGTTGCTGCCACGGCGTGTCTTGGAATACGAACATGTCGAAGGTTTCAGCCACCGTGGCGCTCATCTTGATGGTGGCGGCGGCTTCGGTCTACCTCCTATCCGGACAGCTGTCCATGAAGGAAGTGCGTGCGCCCGCTTGCGACGAAAGGCGGCTAGCGCCCAGGATACGCCCGTGGCGTTTCCCGAGATCCGGCGCCACGGGGTGGCCGACGGATGAACCGGAGAGACGTCCAGCATGTGTGGGTCGACGACATCGCGATCGCGTATCAGGTCGTCGGCGACGGCGCGATCGACCTCCTCTACCTGCCGACGTTCGTCTCGAACCTCGACTGGCAGTGGGAGTATCCGGCGCACGCGCGGTTCCTCGATCAGCTCGCGTCGTTCTCGCGACTGATCGTGGTCGACCGCAGAGGCTGGGGCTGTTCGGACCGGGTTGCGCCTGGATCGTTCCCTACTCTCGAGGTTGCCGCCGACGATCTCATCGCGGTACTCGACGCGGTGGGGTCGCCTAAGGCGGCGCTGTTCGCCGGCGCCGAGGCCGGCTGGGTCGGCGCGATCGCGGCGGCGACGCATCCCGATCGGTTTTCCGCCTTGATCCTCTACCAGTCCGCGGCCACATGGGTCCGCACCGAGGAGACGCCGTGGAATCCCTCGCCGGCCGAGTGGCAAGCTTTGGAGGCCTACTGGAAGGCCTCCGGCACGGTGAGTTGGGCGGAGGGTTGGATCCGCGAGAACGAGCCCTCGCTCACCGGCGATCGTGCCGCGGCCGAATACCTGGCGAAACTGGGTCGGGGGACGATCGGCCTGGGCGGCAGCCTGGCGGAGTTCGCCCGCTACAACACCACCGACGTCCGCGCGATCCTCCCCGCTATCCAGGCGCCGACGCTCGTGCTCTGTCGGCCGGCGAACAAGACCGAACAGCCGGAGAACGGACCCTTCCTCTCCTCGAAGATCCCCGGCAGCCGCCTCGTCGAGCTCCCGGGAGCGGACTATCTGCCGTGGATCGGTGAATCCGAGGCGCTGCTCGGCGAGATCGAGGAGTTCCTTACCGGTGTTCGCCACGCGCCGGAATCCAATCGCGTTCTCGCAACGGTGCTGTTCACCGACATCGTGGGATCGACCGAGAGGGCGGCCGGGTTGGGTGATCAGGCGTGGAAGGGCTTGCTCTCCCAACACCATGAGCGCGCCAGGCGAGAGATCGCCCTCCATCGAGGCATCGAGCGAGACACCGCGGGAGACGGGTTCTTCGCAACGTTCGACGGACCCGCTCGAGCCGTCCGATGCGCGCAGGCGATCGGGAAGGCGGTGCGCGACCTTGGCCTCGAGATCCGAGCAGGCTGCCATACGGGGGAGGTCGAGCTGGCGGAGGACGACGTCCAGGGGATCGCAGTTCACATTGGCGCGCGGGTGGCCGCCCTCGCAGCGGCTTCCGAAGTCCTCGTCTCCTCTACGGTGAAGGACCTGGTTGCCGGCTCGGGCCTCATCTTCGAAGACGCCGGCAAGCACGAACTGAAGGGCGTCCCCGACCGCTGGCACCTCTATCGGGTCGTCGACTGAGTCGCC
>JAYUAK010000194.1:0-4589 GCA_043741335.1 Actinomycetota bacterium | reverse complement strand
CACAGGTTTCCTTTGTGGAAGATTGAGCCCGCAGGAGGGGGAACAAGGGAAGGCCCCGCTCGCGCGGGACCCTCGTGTTCAAGGCGCTTGCGGACCCGACGCGTCGCTTCCTGCTTGACCAGCTCTTCCTGCGTGACGGCCGCACGCTGACTGAGCTCGAGTCCGAGTTGGAGATGACGCGATTCGGGGTCATGAAGCATCTGCGCGTCTTGGAAGACGCGGGTCTCGTGATCACACGCCGGTCGGGCCGGGAGAAGTTGCACTTCCTCAACCCCGTTCCGATCCGGCTGATCCACAACCGCTGGATCGACAAGTACACGGAGCGCTAGGTGT
The DNA here is from genome assembly GCA_043741335.1 of Actinomycetota bacterium. GTDB lineage: Bacteria > Actinomycetota > UBA4738 > UBA4738 > HRBIN12 > JBBQVZ01. Next base: position 4,256 of record JAYUAK010000194.1, on the reverse strand, counting down.
CCGCGCTCGCGGACCTCAAGCACGAGTTGGAAGGAGAGATGGCATGACCGCAGCGACGGAAACGTCCGTGACCACCCAGGTCTACCGCGTGTACATCAAGGCGACGCCCCAGGCGGTGTGGGACGCGATCACCAAACCAGAGTAGACCGAGAAGTACAGCTGGGGCGGCCGTGTCGAGTTCGACCTGCGAGCGGGCGGCGCGTACACGGGGTATACGAGCGAGGCGATACGGTCGATGGGCGCGCCAGATGTGGCGAGCCTCCCCATCCTCACGCTTCGCCGCGCGCGACTCGCGCTCCGGTCGTCATCCAGCGAGCGTTTCCTCGAGCGCACGGCGGACGAGCACCTTGGACAGCTCGCGTCGGTACTCGGCGCTGCCGAACGAGTCCGACGGCGGGCTCGAGCCCTCGTCGGCGCGCGCGGCCGCCGTCGCGGGATCCGCTCCACCCCCCAGCGCTTCCTCGACCCCGGCTGCGCGCAACGGGGTCTCCCCCATGTTGGTCAACGCGACGTGCGCGGCACCGTTGGCCCGGACCGCGGCCACACCGACCAGCGCCCAGTCCTGTGCGCGGCGATGGAACTTGATGTAGCTCCACCCGGCGTCCTTCGTGGCCGGAACACGGACCTCTGTGAGCACTTCGTTTGCCGCCAGGTCTGGCGTGAACAGGCCCTTGAAGAAGTCGCCGGCCGCCACCGTACGCGTCGCGCCGCCCGCTCCTCGGACCACAATCTGCGCGCCGAGCGCGACCAGCACCGTCGGCATGTCCGACGCGGGGTCCGCGTGGGCCACCGAGCCGCCAATCGTTCCCATGTGACGCACCTGCGGGTCGCCGATCTCACCGGCCGTGTGCGCCACGATCGGACAGAGCTCTTGCAGCACATCGCTGTTCGCCACGTCGTGATGCCGTGTCAACGCGCCGATGGACACCATGTCGCCGTCCTGGCGGATGCCCGACAGGTCCGGCACGCGTCCGATGTCCACCAGGAGCGACGGCCGCGCCAGGCGGAGCTTCATCAACGGCAGCAGCGAATGCCCGCCCGCCAAGATCTTCGCGTCCTCGTTCGACGAGAGCAGCTCGATTGCGTGGTCGATGCTCTCGGCCCGCTCGTACTCGAATGCCGCGGGGATCATGCCGCACCTCCTTGAGTCTTCGCGTCCTGGATAGCTCGCCACACACGTTCAGGTGAGGCAGGCTTGCCGACGTCCGTCACTCCCAGGTGCGACAGCGCATCGACCACCGCGTTGATAACCGCCGGCGGCGACGCGATCGTCCCGGCCTCGCCGATCCCCTTCACACCGAGCGGGTTCGTCGTCGACGGCGTCACGGTGCGGTCGAGCGTGAACGACGGCAGCTCGGTCGCGCCGGGGATCAGGTATTGCGTCATGGAGCTCGTCGACAGGTTCCCGCTCTCGTCGTAAATGGCCTCTTCGTAGAGCGCCTCGGCGATCCCCTGCGCCACGCCGCCGTGCACCTGTCCTTCGACGATCATCGGGTTGATGACCGTGCCGCAGTCATCGACCGCGATGTAGCGAAGGATCTCGGTCGCTCCGGTCTCGGTGTCGACCTCGACGATGCAGATGTGCGTGCCCGAGGGCCACGTGAAGTTCGGCGGATCGTAGACCGCCGTCGCCTCCAGGTTGGGCTCGGTCCCGGCCGGCAGGTTGTGCGCGTGCCACGCGCTGAACGCCAGCTCGGGGATCGTCTTCGCCTTGTCGGGCGCACCCTTCACGCGGAACGCATTGTCGGTGTATTCGAGGTCGTCCTCGGCCACCTCCAACTCGTGCGCCGCGATCGTGCGCGCCTTCTCCTTGATCTTCTCCAGGGCGAAGTGCAGCGCCACGCCTCCGACGGAGACGGAGCGCGACCCGTACGTGTCCATGCCGAGCGGCGTCACCTGCGTGTCGCCGTGCAGGACCGTGATGTCGTCGGGCGTCACGCCCAGACCGTCGGCGACGATCTGCGACCACGTGGTCTCGTGACCCTGGCCGTGCGGCGACGTCCCGGTCGCGACCACGACCTTGCCGGTCGGCAGGCAACGGATCGTCGCCGCGTCCCATCCCCCGGCCGCATAGCGCAGTGCACCCAGGATGTTCGAGGGCGCCAACCCGCACATCTCGATGTACGTCGAGAGGCCGATGCCGATCTGCATGGTGTCCTTGTTGTCGCGACGCGCCTGCTGCTCCTTGCGGAACTGCTGGTAGTCCGCCAGCTCCAGCGCCCGATCGAGCGCCGGCTCGTAGTTCCCGGAGTCGACGCTCAACCCACAGATGAACGGGGTCGCCTCGCTGAACGGCGGATGGAAGTTCATCCGTCGAACCTCGGCCGGGTCCTTACCGATCTTCCGCGCGAACGCGTCGACCAGCCGCTCCAGGACATAGGTCGCCTCGGGACGGCCGGCACCGCGGTAGGCGTCGGTCGGGGTGGCGTTCGTCAACACGCCGCGGAACTCGAACCAGTACGCCTCGGGGTCGTACGGGCCCATGTAGACCCAGCCGCCCAGCTCCGGGATCCCCGGCGTGAGCAGCTGGTAGTACGCGCCCATCTCCGCGATCTCCACGAACTTCAGGCCGAGGATCTTGCCCCCCTCGGTTCCGGCCAGCGTGCAGTCGTGCGTCACGCCACGGCCGTGGGTCGTGGCAACGTAGTTCTCGCTCCGCTCCTCGATCCACTTGACCGGCCGTCCGGTCTTGCGCGCCAGCACGAGCGCGAGCGCCTCCTCGGCGTAGACGTTCAGCTTGGAGCCGAACCCGCCGCCTACGTCGGGGGCGATCACACGAAGCTTCTCCTCGGGGATGCCACAGACACCGGAGAGCGTCACCTTCGCGATGTGCGGGATCTGCGTCGAGCTCCAAAGCGTGAACTCCCCCATGGACGGGATGCTCGACGCGACGCAGCCGCGCGGCTCGATCGAGTTCGGGATCAGGCGCGGTGCGTAGTAGTGCTCCTGGACGACGACGGGTGCCGTGTCGAAGATGCCCTGGTCGCCCGCACCGCCGTGGCTCCAGTGGACCGTGACGTTGGAGCCGAGCTCCTCGTGGATGAGCGGCGCGCCCTCGACCATGGCGGCCTCCACGTCGGTCATCGCCTTCAGCTCGGTGACGTCGACGGTGACGTTCTCCGCGGCGTCGAGCGCCTGCTCGCGCGTCTCCGCAACGACCACGGCAACCGCATCGCCGTTGAAGCGGATCTTGTCCTTGGTCAATGGGTAGTGATGCGGGATCTTGATGTCCTCGGTGATCGGCCAGACGAACGGCAGCTCGCCGACCTCCAGGTCGGCCGCCGTGTAGACGCCGACGACACCCGGCATCCCCACCGCGGCCGTCGTGTCGATCGAGTTCACCTTCGCGTGGACGTACGGCGGGCGCACCATCGCCATCCACACCATGCCGGGGAGCACATGGTTGTCGATGAAGTTGGCCTGCCCGGTGACGAGCTCCGGGTCCTCCTTGCGCAAGACCTCTTGCCCGATGTACAGCTCGGTGGTCGCCATGTGCGCCCCCTCAGGCCTTCGCGCCGCTCATGGAGCCGGCGGCATCGAGGATGGACTTCACGATGTTCTGGTAGCCGGTGCACCGACAGAGGTTGCCTTCGAGCGACTCGCGCACGTCCTCTTCGGTCGGCGTCGGGTTCTCCTTCAGATAGCTCGCCGCCGCCAGGATCATGCCCGGCGTGCAGTAGCCGCACTGCAACCCGTGGTTGCGGTGGAAGGCGTCCTGCAACGGGTGCATATCGCCGTTGGAGGCCAAACCTTCGATCGTGGTGATCGACCGGCCGTCCGCCTGGGCGGCCAGCAGCGTGCAGGACTTCACGGATTCGCCGTCGAGCAGCACGGTGCAGCTGCCGCACGACGAGGTGTCGCATCCGACGTTGGTACCGGTGAGCCCGAGGGTCTCTCGGATGAAGTACACGAGGAGCGTGCGCGGTTCCACTTCGGCTTCGCGCTGCACCCCGTTCACGGTGGCCGCGACGTGCGTCACAGGCGACTCCTTTCGGACCGGAGCGATAGGGGCCGTTCGATAGCGCCGGAGTGTAGTCCTGACGCTCAGAACACGCGAGCCGGGGAACGGTCCGTGGGGGGAAGCTCAGAGGCACGGTGGGCGTCGGCTACCAACTGGTGCTGTTCGCGGCCATGGCGGCCGCGCCTGTACACGTCGTGCCGGTGCCGTAGCTGGGCAGGGCCATCGCGCTGAGCTTCACCCAATAACAGGTGCCCGACGGACCCAGAATGGCGGCGGCCCAGGCAGCGTTGCTGGA
>JAYUAK010000193.1:0-4591 GCA_043741335.1 Actinomycetota bacterium | reverse complement strand
ATGTCCGACGTCTTGGTGGTCGTCATCGACTGGACGCTGATGGGCGCTCCCCCACCGATGGGAACACCGCCGAGCATGATTTGGCGCGTCTTCCTCCTGGGCTCGGGCATGCGCATCCAGTCTCTCAGAGCCCGAATACCTGGAAGGTTATGCGCCGTTCCTTGGGCTCGTCGAGCTCGAGGAAGATCAACCGTTGCCATCGCCCGAACGCTGGCTCGCCGGCCACCACGGGGATCGCGTGCGATGTCGCAGACAGCAGCATCGCCTTGACGTGCGCGTGCCCGTTCTTCCGCTCGTCCTCGTGCATGTTCTGCGTCCGGACGTCGAAGTCGTCGTGTGCGTAATAGACGCCATCGTGCGGGACCAGCTCACTCAGATGGCGGCGGAAGTCGGCAAGAGCCCCGTCTTCCCATTCGTTGATCAGCAGAGCGGTGGTCGTGTGTTCACAGAAGGCGATCGCTGCGCCCTCGGTAACGCCGGCGTCCTTGATCGCGCGCTGAAGCTCGTCGGTCACGTCCAGAAACCCGTATCGCTCCGACGCCATCACTTCGATCGTGGTGGTATTCGACCTCAAGGTTGCCTCCTGTTCTTGGCCGCAGCGGCGACCGGAAGATCGAACGTAAACACGCTTCCACGGCCGAGCTCACTCTCGGCCCGGATGTGACCGCCGTGCGCCTCGACCACCGAGCGCGCGATCGCCAGACCAATGCCGGTACCTCCGTCGCCACGGGAGCGCGCTGGGTCGGCCCGGTAGAACCGTTCGAACAGTCGTGGCAGATGCTCGGGCGGGATCCCCACGCCGGTGTCGGCGACTTTCACCTCGACCGAACCGTTGTGCCGATGCGCGGAGACCGTGACGGCCCCACCGGACGGCGTGAAACGTACGGCGTTGTCGACCAGGTTGAACAACACCTGGTGCACACGCTCGCGATCCGCGTTCACCGAGGGCAGGTCGTCCGGCAGTTCGCTCTCCACGGCGACGCCGCGATCCGATCGGGCCATCTCGATCTCGGACAGCACCTGCGTGACGAGGGGAGCGAGCGGGACCTCCTCTCGCTGGAGCGGCAGTTCGCCGGACTCCAGACGCGAGAGCTCCAAGAGCTGCTCGATGAGCCGGCCCAACCGCTCTGTCTGCGACAGCATGACTTGCATCGTGCGCGGCTCCGGCTGTTCCACACCGTCGAGCAGGTTCTCCAGATGCGCCCTGATCGCGGCGATCGGCGTCTTCAGCTCGTGAGAAACGTTCGCCACCAAGTCACGCCTCGACTGCTCTAGGTTGTCCAATTCGGCGCTCATCCTATTGAACGCAGTGGCGAGCTGACCCACTTCGTCGCGAGACCGGGTTTGGACGCGGGTGGAGTAATCACCGGTCTCCATCCGATGCGCCGCGGCCGCCATATCGCGCAGCGGTTGCGTCATCCCTCGGGCGAGCCACCGCGCCACGACGAGCGCGATGCCCGCAGCCAGCGCGCCCGCCAGGAGGAACTGCCACCAGAAGTCCGTCAGGAATCGGAACGTTGCGCCGACCCGCGCGAACACCCCCCGGCCGGGAGCGGCATGCACGGCATACACGAGCTCGACGACCTGTCCCGATGCAACGACCGGGACGCTCGCGTATTCGATCTGTCTTGTACTGCCCACGTGAACCATGCCGTCGTCGAAGAGCGGCAGCGTTCCCGGAAGCGTCTGCGGCGTGAGCGGCGTGCCATCGGGAGTCGTTCTGACCACCTCGATGCCGTTCGGCGTCGAAGTCAGGGTTCCGGCCGCGGAGCGGCGGGCGACGCGCAGGAGCGTGAGCCGATCGGTGTCCTGAGAGGACCCTCGAAGCGCATAGCCGAGGATCAGGAAGATGAGTACGACCGTCATGCCCACGGCGAAGATGATCGTGGAGCCGAGCTTGGCTCGGATCGTGGGAAGGCGCTCGAGGGGACGCGAGCTCACGGTCGGTCCTGGAAGGCGTACCCCACGCCGTGCACGGTTCGGATGAAACGCGGCTCGTTGCCGTCCTCACCCAGCTTGCGCCGGATCCGCGCCACGTGCGAATCGACCACGCGACCTCCCGCGTAGTCGCGATAGCCCCACACCCGATCCATCAGGTGCTCGCGCGAGAACACCACGCCCGGGTCGCGAGCGAGCGTGGCGAGGATCTCGAACTCGAGCGGGGTCAGCTGGATCTCGCTCCCATCAACAGCGACGCGACGTCTGCTGGCGTCGACCTCGAGACCGTCGTGGACGATCGGCTCGTCCGATCCCGAGGCGCGCATCCGCTCCATGCGTCGCAGGATCGCCTTCACACGCGCGGCAAGCTCGCGCAAACTGAACGGCTTGGTGAGGTAGTCGTCCGCACCGACCGCGAACCCCGCGACCTTGTCCGCCTCCTCAGTCTTCGCCGTCAACATCAGGACGGGCGTCCACGACGTGCGCTGGATCTCTTTGCACACTTCGAGGCCGTCCATGCCGGGGAGCATGAGGTCGAGCACGACTAAGTCAGGGTGCTCTTCGCGGTGCAACTCGATCGCCTGCGGACCATCGAACGCGACCAGGACGCGGAACCCCTCGCTCTCCAGTCGTGCACGGACCGCTTCGGCGATCGCTTCCTCGTCGTCGACCACGAGCACCGTCTGATCGCTCATCCGTTCATCGTATCCGCAGCGTGTTGCGGGTCTCTGGGTGTGATGTGGAGAACTTGTGGCGAGGTCGGAGCCCGCGCACGTACGTGGTCAGGGCGAGAAGCTGATCGGCTTCGTGATGTCGAGAAGGATCGTCGCAAGCACGAACACGACGAAGAACGCGATCACGACCGCGGAGACGGGTATCAGCTTGCGCATGTCCATCTGTTTGCCACGGATCTTCTCGATGCCGAGTACGGCGAGGTGGCCACCGTCGAACGGCGGGAGCGGTACCAGGTTCACTAGGCCGATGAAGACGGTCACGAACGCCAGGAAATACAGGACCGCACCCCAGTCTCCTGCCGATCCCGTCTGGCCGACGGCCTGTCCGATCCCGACCACGCTGGCCGGATCCTGGGAGGTCCGCTTGGCGTCGGTGAATAGGAGCGTGAACACTCGTCCGATCCCTTGCGGACCGAACAATCGGCCGATCTGATGAACCGACTCACTCACCGATCGGCCGACCTCCTGGACGCCACCGACGAGGGCCGCGATCGGCCCGGCTTTGGCCGGGCCGAGCAGGATCCCGATGCGGCCGATCGTCTCGCCGCCCACGGTGCTTCGCATGGGTGTGATCTCCTTCACGAAGGTGTTGCCGTCGCGCTCGATCGTGAACTCGACCGGCTCGCCGACGTGGGCCGTCGTGTACGTGAGGAGCTGGTCTCGCGTGGGGTCCTCGACGCCGTCCACCGCGACGATCCGATCCCCGGGTTGCAGTCCTGCGGCGGCAGCCGGCCCCGTCTGACCGTTCAGGGTGCTCTCGACACTGCTGATGATCGGCGTTGGGGTCCGAAGGTCACCGAAGAACATCAGCCAGCTCGCGAACAAGATGGCGGCGATCAGGAAGTGCATGCCGGGGCCCGCGAAGATCGTCAACGCGCGTTGCCATATCGGCTTGGCCCCGTAACTCCGAGGCAGGTCCTCGGGGGCCACGGGCTCGTACGGGTTCATGCCGGCGATCTTCACGTAGCCGCCGAGCGGTAGGGCCTTCACGCCGTACTCGATGCCCTTGCGCTTGAACGACCAGATCTTCGGCCCGAAGCCGACGAAGTACTCCTCGACCTTGAAGCCGAATGCCCGCGCGACCAGGTAGTGGCCGCCCTCGTGGAGCACGATGATGAGAAGAAGTCCCGTGAAGAAGACGACGATGGCCAGAGCGCCCGACACGGGGTGGTCCTACCGTTCCTCGATGATCTCGGCCGCACGCTGCCGAGCCCAGCGATCGGTGCGCTCGATGTTCACGATCGAGACCACCGATGCCGGCTCGTGCTCGTCGACGACCGTCTGCACGATCTCGACGATCCGCGTGAGCGGGATCTTCCCCTCCAAGAACCCCATCACCGCGACCTCGTTGGCCGCGTTCATCACCGCGGGGAACGTCAGACCGAGTGCTCCGACGCGGTAGGCCAAGTCGACGGCGGGGAACGCCTCGTGATCGACCGGCTCGAACGTGAGCGGTCGGTCGGTGAGCGGCACGGGTTCGACGCCGATGGGGAGCCGCTCCGGCCAGGCAAGCGCGAGTTGGATGGGAAGACGCATGTCCGCTACTGCCATCTCGGCACGCATGCTGCCATCCCTGAACTCCGCCATCGCGTGAACCACCCCCTCGGGGTGGATCAGAACGTGGATCTTCGAGTACTCCAGGTCGAAGAGGTAGTGCGCTTCGATGACCTCGAGACCCTTGTTCATGAGTGTGGCCGAGTCGATCGTGATCTTCGGGCCCATCGTCCAGACCGGATGCTGGAGCGCCTCCTTCACCGATGCCCGGGAGAGCTCAGATCGTGTCCAACCTCGGAACGGACCGCCCGAGCCGGTCAGCACGACCCGCTTCAGGTCCTCGCGTCGTTCTCCGCGCAGCGCCATCGCAAGAGCGGCATGCTCGGAGTCGACCGGCAGGAGCCGCTCCGGCTCGCCCTTGATCA
>JAYUAK010000192.1:0-4597 GCA_043741335.1 Actinomycetota bacterium | reverse complement strand
ACAACGACGCGAAGGCCGATGCTCCCTCGACGGCGTCGCCGAACACGAGGACCTCTTCCACGCCTGCCGCATGCGCGGCCGGGATCGCTCGATCCAAGAATCCGGGGACCGTCAAGAGGAACCGCGCGCCGGTGGCGCGTAGCTGCTTCTCGATGTCCTCTGTCGACGCCAGCGAGTTGATCGTGGTGTTCGTTCCGCCTGCGGCGAGCACTCCGTGGAACGCGACCGCGTACTCAGGGAGGTTCGGCGAGAAGATCGCGAACACGTCTCCTGGGCCGAAGCCACGCGCGGCGAGTCCACCCGCGAGCGCGCTGGTCATGCCGCCGAGCTGCGTATAGGTGATCGTTCGCCCAGTGGGACCGTCGATCAGCGCCGGACGGTCACCGAACGCGGCCGCGTGTTCCAGGACGAACGCTGGGAGCGGGGTCGGAGGGACCACGATGTCGGGGAATGGGCTCTTGAACACCATCGATCGAACGCTAGTCCATCCGAGGCGTCGCGGTCAGGGGTCGATGACTCCATACGCATCGAACGACTCACCGTGGGGTCCCTGCCCGGTGTAGAGCTGCCACCGAAGGCGCGTCAGCTCGGGGATGTCTGCCGCGGTCGCGGATCGGATCGTCGGCGTCGCCGTCACGCGGCTGTCGGGCTTCCCGACGCGCGACCGGCGGCGATCCGGCGGGCCACCCATCGCGTTCCCAACGCGAACCCGACAGCGACCGCGATCCCGGCGAGCAAGCCCGGGGCCAAGCTCGGGTTGTAGAGACCCACGCCCGAGTAGTTGATGCCGAGGATGTTAGTGCAGACCGTGTGAGATACGCCTTGCGACGCGCTGTTGAGATCCGTGCTCGCTACATGCGTTACGGCAGTGCCCGTGCATCCCAGGGGCGCCACGAGGATGTATCCGAAGGTGAAGCCGACGATCGCCGCGACACCAACGGCGAGGACCGTCTCGTGTCGCCGCTGCGACACGATCGCGAGCCAGATCCCGAGCAGGAGGAAAGGCATGCCGATGCTGAGGATCCCGAGGAAGCCGAACCCAATCAGGAAGACGACTAGCGCCCAATACGCGACCCCGCCTGCATGGTTGCGTTCCTCCATCGGTCCTCCGCTCAGATGGTAGCCGTCAGCGCGCGAGCAACGGCCGCTTCTCCGCCGAAAGCCGCTCGAGCAGCGCCAACGCGTGCGCGGTGCCGGGCAGCGCGGCGATCTCATCGCTGATGCGTTCGGCGGCTCGCCGGTACGCCGGGTCGGCCAGCACGACGGAGACGGCGTCACGCACGTCGTGGGGTGTCGCGCCGATCGCATCGAGTACCCAGCCGACGCCGAGCGCCTGGCACCGCGCGGCGTTGTTCGGTTGATCGGCGCCCATCGGGATCACGACCGACGGGAGGCCGTGCGCCAACGCGCCGATCACGCTGCCCGATCCGCCGTGCGAGACGACCACGTCGCAATGGGGCAGGAGCAGCGATTGCGAAATGTAGCGTTCGATGCGGACGTTCGCGGGCTGAGGACCGAGCTCCTCTGGATCGAGGTGCCGACCGACCGTGACGACGACGTTGACGGGCCGGTTGCGCACTCCCGCGATCACCCGCGAGAACAGATCGCCGGACTCCAGGTTGAAGACCGTCCCGAGCGTCACGTAGACGGTGGGTCGGCCGCGCAGCTCCGCGATCCAGTGCGGCGCGTCGACCGTCGGTTGGATCAACAGTGGACGGACCGAGTGCGCGGTCGCAGGCAACGGGAACCCCTGGTCGCGGAAGCTCGGCGGGAAGGGCGACAGCACGAGGTACCGGCTGAGCATCTCCAGGTCCGGGTCCGGCGGGAGTCCGTGCTCGGCCCGCAGGTCGTTCAGGGGTTCGGCGATGACTTCGTGACGGACGAACGAGCCGGCTGCCGTGACGAGCACGGTGGCGTACGCGAGGTCCAGACGCTCGGCGGCGATCATGCTGCCGAAGTCCGTCTCGTCGCACACGATGAGGTCGGGGTGCCAGTCGGCGCACCGTTCGAGGATCGCGGTTGCTCGTTCGCGCCCCGCCACACCGGCGAACCCGCCGCGGAGGACCCGGTCCTCCCGTTCGGCGTCGAGCGGCTGGAGCGGGATCCGTTCGGGGATGCTGGGCTCGGGGCTGCCGGTGGTGAAGACGGTGAAGCCGTGAGCCTCGACCGTCGCGACCATCGAGTGCCGGCTCGCGAAGGCGACGACATGGCCTGCCGCCTCAGCCTCGCGGGCGAGAGGGATCAGCGGGTTGACGTGTCCGCTCCCGCCGGCGAACGTGAAGAGGATGCGCATGTCTGCCCTCAGTCGTGCGAGGCCGCGTAGTCAGACGCGCCGAGGAAATGCAGCGAGACGTACGGTTCGTCACCCACGACCCAGCTGTCATGACCGGGCGGGATCGCGAACAGATCGCCCGGCTCCATCACGAACTCCCGGCCGTCGTGCATCGCGCAGACGGCGCGGCCCGACACGACGAGACCGAGGTGCTCGACCTCGCAGGTTGCGGTCCCGGTGATCGCTCCGACGTGCTCCGACCACTTCCAGCCGGGCTCGTACTTCGCGCGTCCGATCGTCATGCCGCCGAGCTGTACGACCTCGAACGTTCCTCTCTCGAACGTGCGCACTTCGCCGGCGTCCTCGAACCGCTTGATCTCGAGCTCCATCTCGGGCCTCCTTCCGTCGGACGGGAGGCTACGCGAGCGCGGCGTCGACCGCCGCCTGGACCTCGGCGTGCCGCTTCACGTTCCGTTCGCGATCAGAGGGGACCTCGACGACATTCACGCCCCCTCGCAGCGCCGCATCTTCGACCTCGGGGATCAGCTCGTCGGCGCGCATGATCCGCGTGTACCCGGCGCCTGCGGCCGCGCACAGCGCGTCCAGGTCCACGCCGTGCGGCGTCGCGAAGAGCTCCTCGTGCTCCGGGAGCGCTCGCTGCGGGAGGAACGAGAACACTGCACCGCCGACGTTGTTCGGAACGACGAAGACGGCGTCCAAACCGCGCTGCGCGCTCCACAGCAGCGAGCCGGCATCGTGCAGCAACGTGAGATCGCCGCAGAGCGCGTACGTCGATGCGCCGGTCGCGGCGACCCCCAACACCGTCGACACGAACCCGTCGATCCCGCTGGCGCCGCGGTTTGCGAGCACACGCAAGCCGTCACGCGGCGCCATCGAGTAGTCCAGGTCGCGGATCGGCATCGACGAACCGACGACGAGCGTCGCGCCGTCGAAGAGGCCGGCCGCTAGGTCTCGCGCGATCCGCCCCTCGTACGGCTCGTCCCAGGAGTGGTAAAGATCGTCGATCGTCCGCCTGGCGACGGCGTCCGCCTGGAACCACCGTTCGGCCCACGGGTTCGTAGGTCGAGCTTCGAACCGATCGAGGAGCGCCTCCGCGAAGACCTCCGGATCGATCTCGAGCCGCCAAGACCGTCCTTCGGGATCGGGATCCGGGTAGTGAACGTCGACGACCACGAGCTGCCCGACGTCCAGCGCCAGCCGTTGCGCGGCGCGCGTCGTCGGCGTGGCGCCGACCTGCAACACAACTTCTGGAGACATCGCCTGCATGAACGCCTCGCTCGACAGCAACGCTTGGCCGGCAGTGAGGACGCCGGGGACGCGGACCTGCGAGATCGGCTCTGCCAGGATGGGCCAGCCGAGATGATGACCAAGTGCCGATACCTTCCGCGGCGCTTCGGGCATCGACCCGATCAGGATCACGCCGCGATCGGTCGCGAACTCTCGGTCGGCGCGGTTCAGGTCAGCCCGGCGCATCGGCCCGGTCGGCGACATCCGCGCAACGATCTCGACGCTCGTCGGCGGCGAAAGCGCGTGCTCCGGCGTGAGCGGTTCCTCGAACGGGAGGTTCACGTGGACCGGTCCGCGCGTGACGCCGGCCGCTGCCGAGACCGCTTGGCGACCGATCCCGCGCCAGAGATCCGCGCTCGCCTCGTCCTCCGCCGGGACCGGCGCATCCACGAACAACCGGACGTACTTCCCGTAGAGCTCGACCTGATCGATCGTCTGGTTCGCGCCGGTGCCGCGGAGGCGCGGCGGGCGGTCGGCGGTCAGCACGACCATCGGTACCCGCGCCTGGGACGCCTCCACTACCGCCGGGTAGAAGTTGGCGGCAGCCGTGCCGCTCGTGCAGGCCACCGCGACCAGCGCACCGGTCGCCTTCGAGATCCCGAGCGCGAAGAATGCCGACGCTCGTTCGTCCAGATGCACGTGGACCTCGACGTCGGGGTGACGCGCCAATGCCAGAGCGATGGGCGTCGACCGCGATCCGGGTGAGATGCACGCGTGCCGCATCCCGCCGTGCACGAGCTCGTCGACCAGGAGCGACACACACGCCAGAGAGACGTCGCCCATGCCCATCACAACTTGGGGACGGTGTTGACGACGAAGTGCGTGTGGGAGAGAACGAGGCCGAGCGCCAGCAGCAATCCGCACGCGGCATGCATCGCGGCCGTGCCCGTCAGGACCGGGATCAGGTCGTGACCGGACGCCGTTCCCACGCGTTCCATCGGCCGGATCGCAAGCGGCCACGCAGCCAATCCGAACAGTGCCCACTGTGTGATCCCCACCGACTCGCTCGCGATGAAC
>JAYUAK010000191.1:0-4598 GCA_043741335.1 Actinomycetota bacterium | reverse complement strand
TCGATGAGGAGGGGTGGGGCGAACCCCTCAAACAGGACGGCGGTCACCCGATGACCTTGCTGAAGATGGAGGAAGGGCGACGCGAGGACCTCTGGCCGACCGATGAACATGTCGGTCTTCCCGTGCTGCTTCCCGGCGGTGAAGAGGGGAGACTCCTGCATTTCGAACACGACGAAGAGCCTGATCGCTGGATCTACACCCTGGAATTCCGCGGGTCGCAGGGGTAGGTCCGTGGCATGAGGCGTGGGCCCCACGCGACCTCTTCGGCTTCTCCCAGAAGATCATTTCACCGGGCGCCAAGAACCAGATCGCCGGGTCTTTGCCTGCATACGCGGCGGGGGTGGTGACCGAGACCGTGGGCTACGATGAACGTCCGATGTCTCAGGCGGCCCAGATCCAGCCCAGCGCCCGCCGGCCCATCCTGTCGGGGGGCGCCGAGGCGCACCGTCTGGTCGCTCGTACGGTCGCCGTCGACGCGGTTGGGCTGGAAGAACGCGCCGGTTCGCTCGCGAAGCGCTCGATCAAGAAGTCGTCGAAGCTCTGGGCGCTCGACCTGGCGATCCGCTGCATGGACCTCACGACGCTCGAGGGCACCGACACCGCCGGCAAGATCGTCGCGATGTGCGCGAAAGCCATACGGCCCGATCCCATCGATCCCACGATCCCGTCGGTGGCCGCCGTGTGTCTGTACCCACAGCTGGTGCCGATCGCCGCGGCGCAACTCGCGGGCACCGGTGTCCACGTGGCCAGCGTGGCCGGCGCGTTCCCGGCGGGACTCGGCCCGCTCGATGCGCGCCTGCGTGAGATCGCGGAGGTCGTCGAGCTCGGCGCCGACGAGGTGGACATCGTGCTCAACCGTTCACTGTTCCTGGGCGGGCGCTACGCGCAGGCCTATGAGGAGCTCGTCGCCGCGCGCGAGGCGGCGGGCGCCGCACATCTGAAGGTCATCCTGGAGACCGGCGAGCTCGGCAGCTACGACCGAGTGCGCCAGGCGTCGGTGCTCGCCATGGCCGCGGGTGCGGACTTCATCAAGACCTCGACGGGCAAGATCGGGACGGGCGCCACGCTGCCAGTCGCGCTCTGCATGATGGAGGCGGTGCGCGACTTCCATCAGCAAACCGGGGTGGAGGTCGGCGTGAAGGTCGCAGGCGGCGTTCGCAAGTCGAAGAACGCGATCCAGTATCTGACGCTCCTCTACGAGACGCTCGGCCCAGGGTGGATGACGCCGGATCGATTCCGCATCGGTGCGTCGACCTTGCTGAACGACGTGATCATGCAGATCGGCGTCCAACGGACCGGCCGCTACCAGGGTCGCGACTACTTCACGGTGGACTAGGGTCACGGGATGAGCGAAGCGATCGAGCAACCCGTCCCGTGGGAATACGCTCCCGCGCCCGAGTCGACCGACGTCGTGCGGCTGGATCCAAGCTACGGGTTGTTCATCAACGGCGAGTTCGTCGAACCGAAGTCCGGCAAGCGGTTCGCGACGATCAATCCGGCGACCGAGGAACCGCTTGCCGAGATCGCGGAGGCAGGAACGGAGGACGTCGGGCTCGCGGTAGACGCGGCCCGCGACGCCTACCAGTCCCGCTGGCGCGACCTCCCCGGATCCGAGCGCGCGAAGTACCTCTACCGGATCGCTCGACAGCTCCAGGAGCGCGCGCGAGAGTTCGCGGTCCTGGAGACCATGAACGGCGGCAAGCCGATCAAGGAATCACGCGACATCGACATCCCGCTCGCCGCGGCGCATTTCTTCTACTACGCCGGCTGGGCTGACAAGCTGGAGTACGCGTTCCCTGGTCGAACTCCCGGTCCCGTCGGGGTTGCAGGGCAGATCATCCCGTGGAACTTCCCGATGCTGATGGCGGCGTGGAAGCTGGCCCCGGCGCTCGCGACCGGCAACACCGCGGTGTTGAAGCCGGCCGAGACCACCTCGCTCACCGCGCTCCTGCTGGCGCAGGTGATCCAGGAGGCTGAGCTGCCGCCCGGCGTCGTGAACATCGTGACGGGGGCGGGGGAGACGGGAGCGGCGCTCGTCGACGCGCCCGTCGACAAGATCGCGTTCACCGGCTCGACGGAAGTGGGAAAGATCATCCGCCGGTCGATCGCCGGAAGTGGCAAGCGACTCACCCTCGAGCTCGGGGGGAAGGCCGCGAACATCGTGTTCGAGGACGCGCCGCTCGACCAGGCCGTCGAGGGTGTGGTGAACGGCATCTTCTTCAACCAGGGGCACGTGTGCTGCGCGGGCTCGCGTCTGCTGGTGCAGGAACCGGTGTTCGATGCGTTGATCGAGAAGCTGAAGACGCGATTGCAGACGCTCCGCGTGGGCGACCCGCTCGACAAGAACACGGACGTGGGTGCGATCAACTCGCGCGGCCAGCTCCAGAAGATCGAGGAGCTCGTCGCGAGCGGGATCGCGGAGGGCGCCGAGATGTTCCAGCCCGACTGCGTGCTGCCCGAGCGCGGCTTCTGGTTCCGACCGACGCTCTTCACGGGCGTGTCGCAGTCACACCGCATCGCCCGCGAGGAGATCTTCGGACCGGTGCTCTCGATCCTGACGTTCCGCACTCCCGAGGAGGCCATCGAGAAGGCGAACAACACGCCGTTCGGATTGAGCGCCGGCGTCTGGACCGAGAAGGGCTCGCGGATCCTGTGGATGGCCGAGCGCCTGCGTGCCGGCGTGGTCTGGGCGAACACGTTCAACAAGTTCGACCCGTCGTCGCCATTCGGCGGATACAAGGAGAGCGGCTTCGGTCGCGAAGGCGGACTCCACGGCCTGGAGCCGTATCTCGATCTGGACGGAGGCGGCGCATGACCGACGCCGAGCGTCTTCCCGTCAAGCGGACGGCCAAGTTATTCATCGGTGGGAAGTTCCCGCGGAGCGAGTCGGGTCGTTCCTTCGAAGTCCTCGCCCCCAACGGGCGTTCGTTGGGACATGCGGCGCAGGCCTCGCGGAAAGATCTGCGTGATGCAGTGGAGGCCGCCCGCGGAGCGCAGCCCGGATGGGCGGCGCTTACCGCCTTCAACAGGGGACAGATCCTCTATCGCGTGGCCGAGCTGATGGAGGGTCGGCGGGAGCAGTTCCGGGCCGAGCTTGCCGATGCCGGGGCGGCGGATCCCGATCGCGGCGTCAACGCCGCGATCGACCGCTGGGTCTGGTACGCGGGCTGGTGCGACAAGGTGCAGCAGGTGCTCGGCGCCACGAACCCCGTCGCCGGCCCGTTCTTCAACTTCACGATCCCGGAGCCGACGGGCGTGGTAGGCATCATCGCCCCCTCGGATCAGTCGCTCCTGGGGCTCGTCTCCCGGCTGGCTCCGGCCATCGTTTCCGGCAACACGGTCGTGGTCGTTGCCAGCGAGACCGCCCCGCTGCCCGCCGTCTCGCTCGCAGAGGTCCTGGCCACCTCCGACGTTCCCGGTGGGGTCGTGAACATCCTCACCGGCAAGGTCGCGGAGCTGGTCCCGTGGCTCGCCGGTCATATGGAAGTGAATGCGGTCGACGCGACCGGCGTCCCCGACGAGCTGCGACAACAGGTGGAGGAGCTCGCGGCCGAAAACGTGAAGCGGATCCACCGGGCCCCCGACGCCGACCCGTTCAGCGCCGCGGCACAGAGCCCGTACGAGATCACGGCGCTCATGGAGTTCAAGACCGTCTGGCACCCGATGGGCGCCTGAGGGTCGACCTGAGGATCTGGCGGACGCCGAACGCCGCCGGATCGATGCGACGAGGTCGTTACGTGCCGGTTTCGGTGACGAGCCGGTAGATCAGGGCTCGGCGTTCCGCATCCGTCAGCCGCGGCGGTGTCGAGGCTGCCGGCTGGTCGAGCGCACCCAGAGTCTCGTACACCGCCGCTCGCCTCGCGGCGTCGGCCGAGTTGGTTCCGACGAGCGTGATCGATGTGTCGAGCGCCCCCAGAGCCTTGTAGACCTCGCCACGCCGAGCGGCGTCGGCCGAGTTGGTTCCGACGAACGAGATCGTGGATGCGGGCCGAACGGCCGCTCCGGTCTTCGACGTTCCTGCCGTCTCCCGACCGATCACGGCTCCGATCGTCAACGCCACGGCGACCGCGAGGATCGCGGAAATCCGTCGGAGCCCATGCGAACCGACCTCGACCTTCGGGGTCTGCATCTCCTGCGTTGCCATGGTTCCCACCGTCCCTTCCTTCGTTCCGGTCCTTGAGGCAAACGCTATCCGCGGTGCTCAGAGGGGGTCTGTGTCTCTGGATGCCGGACCCGGGTGCCGTGCATCACCTTTCACCTCCGGCTCGAGCCGAACCTGCAACGGAAACGTCACAAGTCGAACCGGGGTTCCGCGACGAACCGGACAGTACGATTCGCGGCATGCCCCCATATAAGGAGCAGGGCGTCGTCCTGCGTTCGATCAAGCTCGGTGAGGCCGACAAGATCGTGACCGTCATGACCCAAGGATCCGGCAAGGTCCGGGCGGTGGCGAAGGGGATCCGCAAGACGACCAGCCGCTTCGGGGCGCGCTTGGAGCCGTTCACCCACGTGTCGCTGATGCTCTATCACGGCCGGGGACAGCTGGACACGATCACGCAGGCCGAGATCATCGCGCCGCACTCGGCGATCAGTGAGAA
>JAYUAK010000190.1:0-1874 GCA_043741335.1 Actinomycetota bacterium | reverse complement strand
GCCCAGGAGGCTGGAGCCGAGCGGTTGGTCCTGTGCGACACGAACGGCGGGATGCTGCCGCTCGACGTCGCTCGGATCGTGGCCGAGGTGAAGGCCCGGGTCGAGGCTCCGCTCGGGATCCACGTGCACAACGACGCCGGCTGCGCGGTGGCGAACTCGCTGATCGCGGTCGAGCACGGCGCGTATCAGGTCCAGGGGGTCGTGAACGGCTACGGCGAGCGGACCGGCAACGCCGACCTGATCCCGATCGCCGCGAACCTGGTCTTGAAGATGGGCGCGGACTGCCTGCCCGAGGGCGCGGTCGAGCGGCTCACCGAGGTCGCGCACTACGTCGCCGAGGTCGCGAACGTCGCACCGGAGTCGCGCCAGCCGTACGCCGGCCGGTACGCGTTCACCCACAAGGCCGGCCTGCACGCGAGCGGCATCGCCCGGCTGGAAGCAGCTTACGAACATGTGCCCCCCGCCTCGGTCGGGAACCGCCGCGGCGTGGTCGCGAGCGACATGGGTGGCGCGGCGACCCTGCGCATGAAGGCCGACGAGTTCGGCGTCGACGTGCCCGACGACGCGATCCCGGCGATCGTCGCGGGGCTCAAGGAGCGAGAGGCGCGGGGATACACGTTCGAGGTGGCCGACGCCTCGCTCGAGCTGCTGATGCTCCACGCGAGCGGGTGGCGGCAACCGTTCTTCACGATCGAGAGCTTCCGCGTGCACGTCGAGCAGCGCATGGAGGACCAGCAGGGGGCGCTGGCCGAGGCCACCGTGAAGGTCGTGACAAACGGAACCCGCCACGTCGAGAGCGCTGAGGGCCATGGACCCGTCGGCGCGTTGGACAACGCTCTGCGCAAGGCGCTCACGAACGAGTACCCGGCCCTCGACGACATGACCCTCGAGGACTACCGCGTGCGCGTGCTGGACGAGACCGTGGGCACCGGCGCCACCGTGCGGGTGCTGATCGACACGTCGAACGGCGAGCGTGAATGGACCACCGTCGGCGTCTCCGAAAACATCATCGAGGCGTCGTGGGAGGCGCTCGTCGACGCGTACCTCTACGGCCTGCTCCACCCACGGGAGGACCGGCAGGGGTGAGCTCCAACGGGGGCATCGCGATCCGGGAGGCGACCCTGTCGGACTCCCGGGCGATCGCCGAGGTGCATGTGACCTCGTGGCAATGGGCCTATCGCGACCAGCTGTCCGGGGCGTTCCTCGAAGGCCTGTCCGTCGAGGAACGCGAGCGCGCGTGGATCGAGTGGCTCGCGCAGCAGGAGCCGGCCAGCCAGACGCTCGTCGCCGTCGACCGCGATCGGATCGTCGGATTCTGCAGCTTCGGCCCGTGCCACGACGACGACGCGGGCGAGCGCACCGCGGAGGTTCTGACGATCTACCTGCTCGAGGATGCGGCCGGGCGAGGCATCGGCCGCGATCTCTTCGCCGCCGTGAACGATCGGCTCCGCTCGCTCGGCTTCGCGCGCGCCACGCTCTGGGTTCTGGCGTCGAACGAACGCACGCGCCGGTTC
The DNA here is from genome assembly GCA_043741335.1 of Actinomycetota bacterium. GTDB lineage: Bacteria > Actinomycetota > UBA4738 > UBA4738 > HRBIN12 > JBBQVZ01. The sequence continues at coordinate 360 of JAYUAK010000190.1, read as the reverse complement.
TACGAGAAGGCCGGCTGGACCTGGGACGGGACGGTGGGCGAGCATCGGTTCGACTGCGCGAACCTACCGATCGTTCGATACGCGACCGACCTGTAGCGGGCGCTTGGTTACGCCTCAGGATGTTAAACATCGTCTATCGAGATGTTGACCAGCGCGAGTCAAGATGATAAACATCTCGCATGACCCACCGTGACCTGCCCGACCTGACGCCCGAACGTCTGGATGAAGCACTTCACGCGCTCGAGGAGCAGTTGGGTGCTGGGGGGAGCTCCTTCGAACTGATCGTGATCGGCGGATCCGCTCTGCAGGCACTCGGACTGATCGAGAGAGCCACACGAGACGTGGACGTCGTAGCCCTCG
>JAYUAK010000189.1:0-10740 GCA_043741335.1 Actinomycetota bacterium | reverse complement strand
GATCTTGGCGTGGGTCAACCGTCGGCCGTCCCGGGCTTCCCGTTGCCCTTGGCCTGCTCCGCCAATGCGACGACTCCGGCAGCGAGCCCAGCGAGCTCCATGGGCACGACGATCTTCGACGAAGGCGACGAACCGATCTGCTTCAACGCTTCGAGGTACTGCAAGCTCATCGTGTTCGTCGCTACCGCGTTCGCGACTTCGTTGATCTTGTCGAGCGCGAGCGAGAACCCCTCCGCCCGCAAGATCGCGGACTGCCGCTCGCCCTCCGCGTTCAGGATCGCCGACTGCTTCTGGCCTTCCGCGTTCAGGATCGCGGCAGCCTTGTTGCCTTCGGCCACTGTGACCGCGGCCTGCTTCTGTCCCTCGGCCTCCGTGACGACGGCTCGACGCGTTCGCTCGGCCGACATCTGCCGAGTCATGGCCTCTTGAACGGTCGGCGGCGGGATGATCTCGCGGATCTCGACGTTCGTGACCTTCACGCCCCAGCGCTCGGTGACCTCGTCGAGCTTCACGCGAAGGACCTCGTTCATGGCCTCCCGCTTGGCGAGGACATCGTCGAGCGACATGTCGCCGACCACCGAGCGGAGCGTGGTCGCCGCGATGTTCTGTGCGGCGCCGGCGAAGTTCCCGACGGAAAGGACCGACATCTGCGGATCCATCACTTTGTTGAAGACGATGAAGTCGATCGAGATCGAAGCGTTGTCCTCCGTGATGGCCGACTGGTGCGGGATCTCCAGATAGAACTCACGGAGATCAACACTCACGGCCTTGTCGAGGAACGGGATCAACAGAACGAGACCGGGTCCCTTCGTCGCGAGCACCTTCCCCAGCCGGAAGACGACGAGCCGCTGGTACTCGCGCACGACCTTGATGGCCTGAACGAGGACGGACGCGATCACGATCAGGACGACGGCAACGACGATGATGGGTGCGTAGTTCACGAAGTGGCTCCTCCCTCCGCCGGCAGGGATGCCGGCACGTGCTCCTCGATGGATGGTTCGACGGTGAGCACCAACCCGTCGTGTCCGGTGACCTTGATCCGGGCGCCGCCGGGGAGCGGCCCTGCCGACGACTCGGCTCGCCACTCCTCCGATGCAACACGGACCACGCCCATCGGGCCGAGTCCGGCGCCGATCACGACGCCCTCTTTGCCCAGGATCGCTTGCATGCCGTGAGGCAATGCCGGCGCATGTCGAATCTCGAGGAGCTTCGAGAGGGCGAGTCCGAAGAAGAGCGCGACCGACGCAGCGACCGCGATCAGGACCACCGGCGACACGCGAACGCCGCCGGCGCCGTCGTACAGGAAGAGGCCGCCGGCGATCAACGAGGCCACCCCGGCGAGCGACCACACCCCCAATCCAGGAGCTTTCAGCTCCAGCACCAGGAACACCACCGAGGCGATGAGCAGTGCGATGCCGACTAGCCGCACCGGCAGCAATCCGAAGGAGACGAACGCGATGATCAAAAGGATCGCGCCGACCGCCCCCGAGACGATGTGGCCGGGGATGACCAGCTCCAGCACGAGCAGGCCGAGCCCGAGCCAGAAGAAGATGAACGCGAGGTTCGGGTCGAACAGGTTGTGGAGGAACGCGACGGCGGGTGCCATCGATCGTGGGGCGAGCGTGAGTCCCGTCAACGCAGCGACGGTCGTGGTCGATCCGTCACCGAGGGTCACGGTCGTGCCGCTCACGGCGGCCAGGAGCGACGCGGTGCTCGGCTCGATGCGGTCGATCACGCCGTCGGCGAGCGCTTGCTCGGCGCTGATGCTCGTCGCATCACGCACGAACGACTCGGCGACGTCGGCGTTGCGTCCATACGTTTCGGCCATGCTGCGGATCGACGCGACCGCGTCCTCGGTGACCTTGCGCTCGAGCGCGACCCCAGAGACGCCCACGGGTGTTGCGGCTCCGACGTTCGTCCCCGGTGCCATCGCGGCGACGGGACACGACATGAGCACGAAGGCGCCCGCGGAGGCCGCGCGCGCACCCTCCGGCGCCACGTAGCAGATCACCGGAACGCGCGAGCTCAAGATCGCCTGAGTGATCTCTCGCATCGAGGATGCGAGCCCTCCCGGCGTGTCGATCTGGAGCAGGATGGCCGGCGCGCCGTCACGGTTCGCGTCGGCGATGGCTCCGCGCAGGTAGTCGGCGTTGAACGGGTCGACGACCCCGTTCAACTTCAGGCTGACGACCGACGCCGTGCCCTCCGCGTGAGCGGGTCCGGAGGAGACGATCCCGAAACCGACGCACAGAGCGACGAGGGTCAGGCGGAGCGGCCACCGTCCCCGGCCATGGCCGCTGCCATGCCCTATGGGAACCCTCGCATGGCTTGCTGTGTATGGAGAGTCCACATCTCTCAGCCTACGCCTTGGGTGGCGAACCGTGCAGGATCGGGCCTCGGGGCCGATAATCGAGCGGTCGAACAGTCCGCAAGCCACGCGGAACCCGCGTCCCGTATACCGAAGGGAAGCCCGAGTGCAGGCTCGGAACGACGGACCGCTCCTCCCGCGAGAGGAACAAATACTGGTGGAAGGCCTCCTTGCAGGCGACGACGTTGCCATCCGCGCGATCTACGCGCGGTTCGGACGACCGGTGTACACGCTCGGCTTGCGGCTGCTCGGCACGCGCGAAGCCGCCGAGGAGCTGACGCAGGATGTCTTCCTCATGGCCTGGCGCAAGGCGGCACGCTTCGACGCCAGCCGCGGGCGCCTGTCCACCTGGCTGATGACGATCGCGCACAACCTGGCCGTAGATCGGCTTCGCCGTGAAACCGGTGTGACCAGGCCGACGCTGGTGCTCGTCGACGAGGTCCCGGAGGAGGCCGGCCTCGACGAAGGCGCCGTCGTGCTCGAGCGTGATGCGGCTCTGCGCGCATTGGAATCTCTGTCGGATGCCGAACGCCGCCTCCTGGCACGCGCGTATTTCCGTGGCCTGACCGCACGCGAGATCGCAGAGGCCGACGGCATCCCGCTCGGTACCGTGAAGACGCGCCTGCGGGCCGCTCTGATCAAGGTTCGCCGGGCCAACGAAGGCAAGGAGCCGTCGTGAACTGCACCGTCGTCCGCGACCAGCTCACCGAGCGCGCGCTCGGTGCGGTGCCTGTCGCCGAAGGACAGGCGCTCGAGCGGCATCTGGCGTGGTGCGCCGCCTGTCGCAAGGAGGCGAGGGAGCTCGATCGGGCGGCGGGGACGTTGGTCTTCACGCTGGCACCGGTCGAGCCTGCCGCAGAGCTCGAGGATCAGGTCGTGAAGCGAGTGCAAGCGGCGGCGGCGAAGGGGCAACCGCATGGTGCGCGTCGCGGCAGGCTCGCCGTCGCACTCGCGGTCGCGGGGATGGTCGCGGTCTCCGGGCTCGGCTGGGGAGCCATGATGGCCGGCCGGGCCTCTCGGTTCGAGGAGACGGCGAAAAAACAGAAGGCGAGAACGGCGGACATCGCGGAGAATTTCGCCAAGATCCTCAATAGTCAAGAATTCAACGACCCGGGAAACCGGGTCTTCCTGGGGACCCTCTCCAGCGACACACGCGGGGCCACAGCCGGCGGGTCGGTCCTGACGCTCGCGTCTCCGAGCACCGCGGACATCGCGATCGTGATGGTCAACGGTTTCCGCCTCTCCGACGCCGAGGCACGGCTGCCGTTCCGCGTCTTCCTGACGTCCGAGCGCGCCGGGCATCGGTTGTTCGTCGGACGGATCACGGTGCTCGACTCCGGTGGCGGTTCGATCGTGTCCAAGCAGTTCGCATTGGATCTGTCCCGATACACCGGGATCGAGGTTCTGGACACGAGCGGCGCGGTCGTGCTGCACGGCACCGTCTCGCCCCGCCCATCCATCACGACGCCGTCGCCCTAGCGCGCCGGGCGCAGACCGCACGCGTCGTATCCTCGCGTCCATGCGCTTCGGTCTGGCTCTTCCCCAGTACGGGTTCTCACTGCCGGGCGGCCAGCAGATCGGGTTCGCCGAAACTGCGGACTGGGCACGTCGCGCAGAGCAACTCGGGTTCGACTCGGTGTGGCTCTCGGACCATCTCTTCTATTCGTTCGCGCGTTACGGGGCCGACCCTGCGCCGATCGCGGCGATCGAGCCGATGACCGCACTGGCGGGGATCGCGGCCGTGACGACGCGCGTGCGGCTGGGGACGCTCGTGGTGTGCGCGGCGTTTCGGCATCCGGCGCTTCTCGCGAAGATGGCCGCGACGATCGATCGGATCTCGGGCGGACGGCTGGACCTGGGACTCGGCGCAGGCTGGCTCCAAGAGGAGTTCGATGCGTTCGGCTTTCCGTTCGGGACCATGACCGAACGATTCGATGCGCTGGAGGAAACGCTCGCGGCGCTGTCCGCGTTGCAGTCGGGTCGGCCCGCGACGTACGAGGGATCGACGGTCACCCTGCGCGACGCGCTACTCCTTCCCGCGCCCGTCAACGGCCGCGTGCCGGTGTTCGTGGGAGGTAAAGGCGGACCGCGATTGCTCCAGCTCGCCGCGCGATATGCCGACGGGTGGAACGTGGTGTGGCGTATCGACGCCGAGGACTACGCACGCCGAGTGACGGCCGCGCGCGAGGCTTGCGAGACCCTCGGCCGAGACCCCGCGACGTTTCGTCTGTCCGTCGGGATGTACTCGGTGGTCGGTGAGGACGAGAGCGAAGCGCGGGCCGCGTTCGAGCGCGGTCGCGCTGGGTTCCCGGGGGGTGCGATGGACACCGAGACGTGGGAGTCGTGGCGAGCCGACACGTTGTCGGGCTCGCCGAGCCAGGTGATCGAACGGGTCCATGAGCTGAAGGCTCTCGGCGTCGAAGAGATCGTCGTATCGCCGTGGGTGCTGCCGTTCGCCGTGCACGAGCCGGCCGTCGTGGACGTACTGGCGGAGCGAGTCATCGCGCCCCTACGCGCTTCTCGCTGATGGACGAACTCGAGGCCGCCATCGCGGTTCTCGGCGAAGCCGGCGAGCCACTGCACTGGACGGTGATCCAGGATCGAGCGCTCCGGCTGGGTCTGATCGACCCGTTCGTCGTCACCGATGTCCGGGCGCGACTGCTCAAGGCGTTGCGTGATGGCGTGCACGCAGGGTCGCTCGCGCGGGAAGGGAAGGGCGTGTACGGGTTGGCAGACCCGGCGTCCGGGTCGGAGCAGACTTAGGCGGGCTTCTTCCGAGGGCGACCGCGACGCTTGGGGCCCGACGTGGCCTTCCGGCCGGCGGTCGTCTTCCGAGCGGTCGGCTTCTTCGGTGCCGAACCCGCGACGACGGCCCGGGGGCGTCCCCGGCGTGGCTTGCGGGCGCCACCGATCAGCTCGTTGACATGCGTCGCGCACATGTCCTTCACGAAGTTGCCGCGCGCGACCTTGATGGTCACGGTTTCCGCGGCGGGCTTGCCACATGCATCACAAACGAGGATCGTTTTCTCTGCCATCTGCTCTCCCTCGGGCTGGGATGTCGCCCGCAGGATATCGGAACGAATGGAGTTCGGGAACCCTCGGTTCTCGGGGTCAGCGCCGGTACGCGATGGCCGAGAACCGCTCGAGCTTCTGAAATTGATGTTGGGCCTCGACGTAGCGGACGGTGCCCGACTGCGACCGCATGACCATCGAGTACGTCGTGGCGCCGTCCGGCCAGTACTTCACCCCGCGCAGGAGTGAGCCGTCGGTGATGCCGGTCGCCGCGAAGAACACCTCGCGGCCGGTGACGAGGTCGTCGGTTGCCAACACGCGATCGAGGTCGAACCCCTGGCCGACGAGCGTCGCTCGCTCCTCGTCGTTCCTCGGCCAGAGGCGTCCCTGGATCGCGCCGCCAAGGCACTTCAACGCCGCAGCCGAGATCACGCCTTCCGGCGTGCCACCGATGCCGAGCAACAGGTCGACGCCCGAGCGAGGCGTCGCGGCGGCGATGGCTCCAGCCACGTCGCCGTCGGTGATCAAGAAGACACGCGCGCCGACCTTGCGGACCGAAGCGATCAGATCGGCGTGACGTTCGCGGTCGAGGATCGTCACGGTGATCTCCTCGGGTCCCACGCCCTTCGCCTTTGCGACACGGCGAACATTCTCTTCGGGCGAGGCGGTGATATCGATGGCGTGTGCCGCCTCGGGGCCCGTCGCGATCTTCTCCATGTACACGGCGGCTCCCGGGAAGAACATGGAGCCGCGTTCCGAGAGTGCGATGACCGCCAGCGCGTTCGGCTGTCCGAGTGCCGTGAGTCGGGTTCCGTCGATCGGGTCCACCGCGACATCGACGCCCGGTCCGGTCCCGTCGCCGACCTCCTCGCCATTGAAGAGCATCGGTGCCTCGTCTTTCTCGCCCTCGCCGATCACGACCGTGCCGTGCATCGAAACGGTGTCGATCATGAGCCTCATCGCGTCAACGGCTGCTGCGTCCGCCGCGATCTTGTCTCCGTGGCCGATCCAGCGGCCCGCGGCGAGCGCCGCGGCTTCGGTGACGCGGACGAGCTCGAGGGCGAGGTTGCGATCGGGGCGCGGGCTTTCGTTCACGAGGTCCTCCGTCGTCGGCGTGCGGATCCGGGCGATCGTGCGGGGGGAACCGTCATCGTACGCCGTCGCAGCCAGTGAGCGGCCGGATCAAGCCGCGGTCGGCGTACCAGGTGAGTGTCCGTGCCACGGTCTCCTCGACCGGACGATACGTGAGACCGAGCTCTCGCTCCGCTCTCGATCCGTCGTAGCGGTGGCCGTGGAGCAACGTCTGGGCCAGCTCGGGGCAGAACGGGAGATCGCGACGGCCGACGCGGGAGATCCAACCGGCAAGGGTCCCGGCGAGCGAAGCACCGGTCGGGGGGACGCGCAACACGCGGAGAGGCCGGCCTGAGACCGATCGAACCAGCGCGATCGCCTGAGCGGTGGTGAGGCTTGAACCATTCAGCAGATAGCGCTCGCCGGGCTCGCCCCGCTCTTCGGCCAAGAGATGCCCCGCGACGCAGTCGTCGATGTCGACGATCGACAGGAACGTGTTCACGACGACCGGCAGGCGTGCGTTCATGAGCCCGAGCAGCAGACGTGCCGAGCCCCCAGTGCGACCCGGACCTTGAACGGACGAAGGGTTGACCAAGACGACGTGCACGCCGAGCTCCGAGCCGAGCGCCAGCACACGCTCTTCCGCAAGGAACTTGGATCGCTCGTACGCAGACAGGAATCCACCCCGGTGCGGAGTGTCTTCGCGGCCCACCACGCCCCGCGGCTCGCCGATCGTCGCGGCGGAGGACGTGTAAACGAACCGCGCAACGTTCGCGACGGCCGCCGCACGGATGACCGCGGCCGATCCTTCCACGTTGGTCTGAAGCATGAGAGCGGCGTCACGGCTGCACGTGGTGTTCAACCCGGCGACGTGGAAGACCGTGTCCACACCGCGCATCCCTTCGCGCAGGGCCCGCTCATCGAACACGTCTCCGAAGATTGACCGCGCACCGGTGGTCTGGACGGTCGTGACGGCGACCTGCGACCTGGCGAGGGCTCGGACCTCGCGTCCGGCGTCGACCAGGCTATGCAACAGCGCGCCGCCGATGAATCCGCTGCCGCCGGTGAGGAAGACGGGGCCGGGCACGCGCAGCTACCGCTCGCGGCGACCGACGAGGAGCTCCCCGAACCGCGCGAAGTACTCGATCCCGGATCCGACGGTGACCGCGGCGGCAACGAGCATCGCGTACTGATCCAGATAGAGCGGACCGAGGTGTTCGGTTCCACGCAGGATCGCGAGGAAGATCGCAAGGAATTGGATGTTCGCTTTGAGCTTGCCCCAGATCGACGGTTTCACCACCGTGCCGGCCGTGGCGGACACCGCACCACGAAGCCCCATGATCAGGACCTCGCGACCGATGATGATGAACGCGATCCACGCCGATGTCCGGCCAACCGACACGAGCGCGACCAACACGCCGGACACCAGGAGCTTGTCCGCGGTGGTGTCGAGGAACGTCCCGAGCGTGGTGGTTTGCTTCCAACGACGCGCAAGCCGGCCGTCGAAGAAGTCGGTAGCCGCGGCGATCGCAAACAGGACGCCGGCGATGACGTGCGCGTGGTTCACGCGGTGACCGACGAGCACGAGCCACATCACGACGGGAGTGAGGACGATGCGGAGGTAGGTGATGCCCTTCAGGAAGGCAGCGGCCCGCGCGTCCGGAGTGCTCACCACGTCCGCGCATCGTAACAGCGGCCCTCAGGCGGCTCGCGCCAGCCGGCCGTCGGGTAGGCTCCCGCGGATGGACGGTGCGCCTCGATTCGTCACGCTCGACGACTACGAATCGGTCGCGCGTGAGCGTCTGCCACAGGATGTGTACGACTTCTACGCCGGTGGCTCGGGAGATGAGTGGACCCTCGAGGAGAACCGGCGATCCTTCGACCGGTGGAGACTCCGTCCCCGGTTCTTGCGAGGTTCAGGCGAGCCCGACCCCTCGACAACGATCCTCGGCACGCCGGTCGCGTTCCCCGTGCTGGTGGCCCCTTGGGCCTACCAGGGGTTGGCCCATCCCGACGGCGAGCTCGCCACCACGCGCGCGGCGGCGGCGGCGGCCACGATCATGGTCGTCTCGTCCACGACCATCGACTTCCTGGAAGATGTCGCGACGTCTTCCACCGGGCCGAAATGGTGGCAGCTCTACGTCTTCCAGGATCGCGACGTGACGGAGAAGATGCTGGCGCGGGTGGTCGCCTCCGGATACGAGGCCATCTGTCTCACGATCGACCTGCCCGTCTTCGGTCTTCGACATCGCGACACTCGCAACGGGTTCGTGCCGCCGATCGGGGCACCATCGTCGAAGCTACGCTATGACCCCACACTCTCTTGGGATGACGTCGCGTGGATCCGCGAGCGTACGCCCGATCTGCCGTTCGTGGTGAAGGGCGTGCTCACCGCCGAGGATGCCGAGCTCGCGGTGAATGCGGGCGTCGACGCCATCATCGTGTCCAACCACGGTGGCCGGCAGCTCGATTGGTCACCGGCGGGTCTCGTGGCCCTGCCCGAAGTCGTAGACGCGGTGGCGGGTCGCGTACCCGTGTTGATGGACGGCGGCGTTCGGCGCGGCACCGACGTGCTGAAGGCGCTCGCGTTGGGTGCGGCAGCGGTGCTCGTGGCGCGCCCGACGGCGTGGGGGCTCGCCGTGGACGGAGAGGCAGGGGTAGCCGACGTTCTCCGCATCCTCCGCGCCGAGTTCGAGAACGCCATGGCCCTGACCGGCTGCCGAACGGTCGAGGAGATCACATCAGCGCTCGTGGCTCCCGCGTGACGGCCGCCGACCCATCTGCCACCATCGGCGGTTCATGAGCGGCTACGACCTGCACGCCCACACCAATCGATCCGACGGGACGTTCACGCCGACAGAGGTGGTGGACCTCGCCGTCGAACGAGGCCTCACCGGCGTCGCGATCACGGATCACGACACACTCGAAGGGCTCGAAGAAGCGGCGGCAGCCGCCGGGGATCGCGTCGAGATCGTTCCGGGGATCGAATTCTCCGCCGAGTACGAGGGCGCCAGTCTTCACGTGCTCGCGTACTGGATCGACCCTCAGAACGAGGCGCTCGCGACGGAGCTCCGCCGGCTGACCGAGACGCGCTTCCGGCGAGGCGAGCTGATGGTCGAGAAGCTTCAGGAGCTTGGCTATCCGATCGACTTCGGCCGCGTCCGTGCGATCGCGGGCGGCGACACGATCGCTCGTCCCCACGTGGCCCAGGCGATGGTCGAGGCCGGCATCGTGCCGAACGAGAAGGCGGCATTCACGGAGGAGTTCATCGCCGACGGGGGTCGCGCGTGGGTGCCCAAGCACGCGCTGCATCCGCTCGAGTCACTCACGTTGATCGCGGCCGCCGGCGGCGTGTGTGTCCTGGCCCACCCCGGCATGTGGAAGGGCCAGGGCTCGGTGCCCGACGACCTGATCGAGTCGATGGCCGCCGGGGGCATGGCCGGCCTGGAGGTCGACCACCCCGATCACGATGCAGAACAACGCGCGAAGTACCGGGCGATGGCCGAGGGACTCCAGCTGGTCCCGACCGGCGCGTCGGATTGCCACGGGCATCGCTATGACCCCGTACGCCTGGGCTGCGAGACGACCGACCCCGACCGCTACGCAGAACTCGCCCGTCGCGCCGGCCGATAGCATCCAGGCGTGCCCAACGCCGCCGAGCCGCCGATCCGGCCACGGATCCACGTGGTGTTCTTCGATATCGGCGGGGTGATGTACGACGACACGGTGTACGCACGCGCGTTGAATACCGCGCTCCGAACGCTGGGCGCCAGTTTTTCCGACGAGGAATTCGACGAGGTGTACCGGGCGGCGCGTGCGGCGCAGTCGGGGTCGTTCCGGCGGCTGCTTGCGCGGCATTTCCTCGGTCCCGACGCGGATATCGGCGCGCTCGAAGCCGAGACCTCGAAGCACTGGGCCTACCCGACGGAGGCGCTGTTTGCAGATGTGAGGCCTTGTCTGGACGCGCTCGCCGGTCGCTATCGGCTGGGCATCATCGCGAACCAGCCGAGTTCCGTGAGGGACGCGATGCACCGGGATGGGCTCGAGGGCTCGTTCGATGTGTGGGGCGTCTCGGACGATGTCGGATTCGAAAAACCCGATCCCCGGTTATTCGCGCACGCGCTGGACATCGCCGGTGTGGCGCCCGAGGCAAGCGTCATGGTCGGGGATCGCCTCGACTACGACGTGCGTCCGGCGAAGGCTTCCGGCATGCGCGCGGTCTGGGTGCTCCGTGGGGAGGCTCCCGACGACCCGACACCGGAGCAGCTCGCGGAGCCCGACGCCGCGGT
>JAYUAK010000188.1:0-10773 GCA_043741335.1 Actinomycetota bacterium | reverse complement strand
TCCGTGCGAGCGTCGATCCGGGATCCTCCACCGATCCGATCGACACGAAGAACGACACCAGGATCACCAGGTTCAGCGGAACGATCGCGTTCTGGAGCTCCTCCATCCGCGCCACGAGCGCGCCGGCGGTCGCGAACAACGACGCGTAGAACGCGAATCCCAAGATGAACCAGCCGAATGCGAGGAACGCCGTGCCGATCGCATGCATCGGGAAGCTCAGCGCACCGGTCGCGGAGGCGAGCACGATGCTGTACGTCGAGATGCAAACGAGCTGGAGCAGAACAAGCGTCCCGATCCCCAGGATCTTGCCCGACAGGAGCTGCCGCGGCCGGATCGTCGACAGCAGGATCTCGACCACGCGCGACGCCTTCTCCTCGATCACCCCCGTCGCGACCCACACGCCGTATCCGAAGAGCTGTCCATACAGCATCAGCACGGCGACGAACGCGACGGTCGATTTTACATCGCGGTTCGGGTCCTGAGGCTCGATCGAGGTCACCGACACCGGGGCCGGGTTCAGGATGTGCGCGATCTTGCTTTTCGGCACGTGGTGAGCGACCAGCGCCGTCTGGAGATGGTTGGCGACCTCGGCCGCCTGAATGGCGCCTTCGAGCGGCGACGGCACCTCTTTTTGCACCAGCAGGCGAGAGCCGTCGACGAGCACCGCGTCGAGCGAGCCGTCCTTCAGCCCGGCTTCGGCCGCCGCACGATCGATCACCGAGCTCGTACGGATCGTGACCTGCTGGGCGTCCCCCGCGCTCACGACGAGCGGGCCGACGTCCGCGGATCCCGTGCCGAGCAGCCCGAGGTCGAACGTGGGCGTGTCGCTCCCGCCATACGCGCGGATCAAGATGAAGACGGTGAGGACGGCGAGCGTGATCCCGGTCGAGATCAGGAACCCCTTGTCCCGCAGACGGAACCAGAAGTCGCGTTGAGCGACCAGCCACCACGTTCCCCGGTCGGTCTCGCGCGGATTCACGTCTGCACCGCCTCGCGGAACAGCTCGGCAAGCGACGCGTGCTCACGGCTGAAGTGGGTGACATCGCCGGCGCCGCGCGCCAAGTCGAGCACGCGTTGTTCGTCGACGCCGTCGTCCAGCTCGAGCACCACGCCGGCGTTCATCAAGTCCTCGACCAATCGCACGCCCGGGATCGTCTCGAACCAGTCGTCGCCCGCGCCCGTGACCTCCACGCGCAGCCGACGCTGTTCGCGCGAGGATCGGAGCTCCTCGATCGTTCCGGCCGCGACGATCCGGCCGTGGTCGATCAACACGACCCGATCGCACAGACGCTCCACCAGGTCGAGCTGATGGCTCGAGAACACGACCGGTACGCCGCGCTCGTCGGCCTCGCTGCGAAGTACGCCGGTCAGCGCGTCGACCCCGACCGGGTCCAATCCGGAGAACGGCTCGTCGAGGACGAGCACGTCCGGTCGGTGCACCAGCGCGGCCGCCAGCTGCACGCGTTGCTGATTGCCGAGCGAGAGGTTCTCGACGCGATCGTTCGCGCGCTCGGCTACGCCCAAGACCTCGGTGGTCTCGGCGGCCCGACGCGAAGCGTCGGGCCGCGTCAGCCCGTGCAACCGGGCCAGATACACGAGCTGCTCGAGCACCTTCATCTTGGGGTAGAGACCGCGCTCTTCCGGCATGTAGCCGAACCGGCGTCGCGCCTCCGCATCGAGCGGCCGCCCCTGCCACCGGACCTCACCGGCATCGGGCTCGAGCACCCCGAGCGCGATCCGCATTGTCGTTGTCTTGCCCGCGCCGTTCGGCCCGACGAACCCGACGATCTCGCCTTCCGGAACCGTGAACGAGACCCCGTCGAGCGCGACAACGTCGCCGAAGCGTCGCGACAGGTCGATCAGCTCGAGCACGGCTCCGTCATGACACGACCCGAAAACGCGTCGGCGTGACTCGGACCGCCACCGAGTAGTCCGCGGCCATGCTCGCGGGCGTCCAGCCGAAACCGTCGATGGCCGAGCGGTACTTCTCCGCATACGGTGGGAGCGCGTCGGACCCGGGAGCATCGGGATCCACAACGGCGACACCTTCGATGGTGACGATGTCCTCTCCCTCCGGATCGCCGACCAAGTGCAGCGACACCTTCCGGTTCGCCGCGATGTTCACGAGCTTGGGCTGGCCTGGCTTGCTGTAGAACAGGAGCGTCGACCCGTCCCAATAGAACCAGATCGGCGTCGACTGCGGCTGTCCGTCGGGGGACACGGTGGTCAGCCACAGCGCGATCTCGTGGCGCAGCTTCTCCTCGGCGCGCGCCTGCTTCGGGTCCTCGAGATCGAGCGCGGCGGTCATGACGCAGACTCTACCCCCGGCCAGGGAGCGCTTCAGGACTCGCCGGCCGGGGTGTTCGCGACGCCAACCGCGTGCCGGATCCACTCGTCGCGGATCAGCGCGTCCAACAGGGCGGCCGCGAAGTCGGGCCGGCTGATCGATCCACCCGCCGGACGCCCGTCGATGACCACGTCGTAGGAACCGGAGCCCGGCTCATCGCTCAGCCTCGGCGCCACCACCACGGTCCAGGCCAACGTGCTGTCATGAAGGATGGCAAGGTCGCGACGGTGCTCGGCCGCCACGTCGGCGTACTCGCCGGTGATCTCTCTGTCGGAAAACACCGCCGGGTTCGCGGCGATCGCGAGCCGATGCGGACCGATGCGCTCCATCGCCTCCACGATCGCGCGAGTGGCGTCGGAGATCTGGGTCGTGGTCTCACCGGCGATGGGACCGAGCGCCGAGATCACGGCGTCCGCACCCGTGAGCGCGACCTCAACCGCTTTTGGGTTCAACGGGTCTCCCTGTTGCACCGTCACCGCGTCGGCGAACCATTGTTTCGACGCGTCGCGGACGAACGCCACCACGTCGTGGTCGCGCTGGAGCGCCAAGCCCACAACCTGACGGCCGGTCTTGCCGCTTGCACCGAAGACCACGATCCGCATGCCCTCAGGCCGCTTCGGAGGTCGCGGCCGTCTCCTCCCCTCGAAGCGCCACGTTGAGCACGTCGGTCACATCTTCCGCGATATGGAACGTGATCTGCTCGCGTACCTGCTCGGGCACGTCGTCCAAATCTCCCTCGTTCCGTTTCGGCAGGATCACCTCGGTGAGGCCGGCGCGGTGTGCGGCCAGCACCTTCTGCTTGACGCCACCGATCGGCAGCACGCGGCCCTGCAACGTCACCTCGCCGGTCATGCCGACGTTCGGACGGACCGGCGTGTCGGTCAGCAGCGAAACCAGCGCCGTGGTCATGGTGACGCCGGCGCTCGGTCCGTCCTTCGGCACGGCGCCCGCGGGCACGTGGACGTGGAACCGTCCGCGCAGCCGTTCGGGCGCGATCCCGAGCTCGGCCGCGTGCGACCGGACGTACGACAGCGCGATCTGCGCCGACTCCTTCATGACATCGCCGAGCTGACCGGTGAGCGTCAGACCGTCTCCCTCGGACACGTCCTCCCGGGTCGCCTCGATGAACAGGACGTCGCCGCCCATGCCGGTCACCGCGAGCCCCGTCGCCACGCCCGGGACGGCCGTCCGCTCGGCCGCCTCGAAGAAGAACTTCTGGCGACCCAGGTACCCGCCGACGTCCTCGCCGTCGATCGTGACGGGTGCGGTGGCCTCGCCGGACGCGAGCTTCGTCGCGACCTTGCGGAGCGTCTTGCCGATCTCCCGCTCGAGGTTGCGCACGCCCGCCTCGCGTGTGTAGTCGCCCACGATCACGCGCAGCGCGTCATCCGTTAGCTCGACTTCATCGTCGCGCAGCCCGTTGCGTTCGAGTTGACGAGCAACCAGGTGGTGTTTGGCGATCGCGACTTTCTCGTCCTCGGTGTAACCGTCGATCCGGATGACCTCCATCCGGTCGTACAGCGGACCGGGGATCGTCTCGGCGACGTTCGCGGTCGTGATGAACAGAACCTCGGACAGATCGAGATCGACATCCAGATAGTGGTCGCGGAACGTGTGGTTCTGCGCCGGGTCCAGCACCTCGAGCAGCGCGCTCGACGGATCGCCTCGCCAATCCGTTCCGACCTTATCGATCTCGTCGAGCATCATCACGGGGTTCTTCGTCCCAGCGTCCTTCAACGCGCGAACGATGCGGCCCGGCAGTGCACCGACGTAGGTGCGACGGTGTCCACGGATCTCGGCCTCGTCGTGGATCCCGCCTAGCGAGACGCGCACGAACTTCCGCCCGAGGGCGCGCGCGACGGACTCCCCCAACGACGTCTTGCCAACGCCGGGAGGTCCGACGAGCGTCAGGATCGCGCCGGATCCGCGGCCGGTCGCCTCACCCAGTCCGCGCTCCGCGCGAAGCTTGCGCACGGCCAGGTACTCGAGGATCCGATCCTTCACGTCCTGCAAGCCCTCGTGGTCCTGATCGAGTACGCGACGCGCTTCCGCGATGTCCAAGTTGTCTTCCGTCCTAACGTTCCAGGGAAGCTCGGTCATCCAGTCGAGATACGTGCGAATCCAGCCCTGCTCCGGCGACTGCTCGGAGGTGCGCTCCAGACGGCCGAGCTCGCGCTGGGCCTCCTTCTCGACGTCCTCAGGCATGCCGGCTTCCGCGATCTTCTTGCGGTATTCCTCGACGACGTTCTCCTCGCCGTCCTCGCCGAGCTCCTTGCGGATCGCGTTCATCTGCTCGCGCAGCAGGAACTCGCGCTGGCGCTTCTCCATCCCCTCGCTGACGTCGGTGCGGATCTTTTCCTTGAGATCCAGGTCGGCGAGCACATCCTTCGCCCACGCGAGCACCGTCTCCAAGCGGACTTCGACGTCGACCGCTTCGAGCACGTCGATCTTCTGTTCGAACGACAGATCGGGCGAGTAGCCGCTGATGTCGGCGATCGCCCCGGGCTCGGAGATCCCGCGCAGGAACTCCGCGACGGCGGGGACGCCGCGCGCCTCCACGATGTTCTCGACGACCGCGCGGTACTCCCGAGCGAGCTGCGTCGTGCGCTCGGTCGCCGGCAGGTCGAACACGGGCTCGACCTGCACCCAGGTGGCGCGGCCGGTGCCGGGCACGCCCAGACCGACGACGGCGCGATGGAGCCCTCGGATGACGAGTGCCTCGGTGCCGTTGCGCAACCGGCCGACGTCCTCGACCTTGGCGATCGTCCCGATGCGGGCGTACCGATCGTCAAGCCGGGGAACGAGCAGGAGTTCGCCCCCATCGGCGGCCTCCACGGCCGCTTGGGCCTCATCGGACTCGATCGTGAGTGTGACGACCATGCCGGGAAGCACGACCCCGGTGGTCAGCGGGAGGAGCGGAAGGACCTGGGTATCGATGTCGGGCATGAGCCTCTCCTTCAGCGGTTTCCATGGGAGGAACAGCCCACGCCCTCGAAGCTATTCCCAAGTTGTAAGTTCGATTACACCCTCCGAACCTGGCGCCCTCGCACCGCTGCCTTCATCGGCCTAGGCTGCGCGGATGATCACATGCCGGGTATGCGGACAAGACAATCCGGCGACGAACAGGTTCTGCGGAGCGTGCGCGGCGCCTCTTGAACACACCGAAGCCGCCCCCCAGATCCGCAAGACCGTCACGATCGTCTTCTGCGACGTGGTCGGCTCGACGGCGATGGGCGAAGCCCTCGATCCCGAATCGTTGCGGCAAGTCATGGAGCGCTATTTCGCAGCGATGCGCTCGGCGATCGAGCACCACGGAGGCTCGGTGGAGAAGTTCATCGGCGACGCGGTCATGGCGGTCTTCGGCGTGCCGGTGCTGCACGAGGACGATGCGCTCCGGGCCGTCAGGGCCGCCGCGGAGATGCGCACGGCCCTCGCCGCGTTGAACGAGGAGCTGGATCGCGACCACGGGATGACGCTCGCCTGCCGCATCGGCGTTAACACCGGTGAGGTGGTCGCCGGGGCGGGCGACCAGACGCTCGTGACGGGGGATGCGGTGAACGTCGCCGCGCGCCTCGAGCAGGCGGCGAAGCCCGGCGAGATCCTGCTCGGGTGGGAGACGTTCCGCCTGACGCGCGACGCGATCGAGGTGGAGACCGTCGAGGCGTTGGATCTGAAGGGGAAGTCCGAGCCGGTGCCGGCCTTCCGCCTGATCCGCGCGATCCCCGGTGTGGAGGGGCACACCCGGCGGATGGACTCGGCCATGGTCGGGCGAGACAGCGAGCTCCAGCTCTTGACGAACGCGTTCGCTCGTTCCAAGCAGGAGCACGCGTGCGTGCTGTTCACGCTGCTCGGCTCGGCCGGCGTCGGCAAGTCGCGCCTGTCCGAGGAGTTCATCCATGCCGTCGACGATGCTCGCGTGCTGCGGGGTCGATGCTTGCACTACGGCGAGGGCATCACGTACTGGCCGATCGTCGAGGTGCTCACGCAAGCCGCAGGCATCGAGGAGACCGAAACGCCTGAGGAAGCTCGCGAGAAGCTCGACGCCATCCTCGTAGGCGCCGACGACGCCGAGATCATCGCCACCCGTCTGACGAACGTCATGGGCATCGGTGGCGAAGCCGCGCCCGACGAGACGTTCTGGGCGATCCGCCGGTTCTTCGAATGCCTCGCGGCGCGCGAACCGGTCGTCGTGATCCTCGACGACATCCAGTGGGGCGAGTCGACGCTCCTGGATCTGATCGAGCATCTCTCCGACTGGTCGCGCGACGCGCCGATCTTCGTCCTGTGCATGGCTCGGCCGGAGCTGCTCGACGATCGACCGGGATGGGGCGGAGGCAAGATGAACGCCTCGACGATCCTGCTCGAACCGCTCCCGGAAGCTGCAGGCGACCTGCTCCTGTCGAACCTGCTGGGTGCCTCGGAACTCGACGCCGGCGCCCGCGAGCGGATCCTGACGGCGGCGGGCGGCAATCCGCTATTCGTCGAGGAGATGCTCGACATGCTGGTCGAACAGGGACTGCTGGTGCTCGACGACGGTCGCTGGATCGCGACCAGCGACCTCGCTACGATCGAGGTGCCGCCGACGATCTCCGCCCTCCTCACCGCGCGCCTCGACCGCTTGCCGCAGACCGAGCGCACCGTCTTGGAGCACGGTTCGGTGGAAGGACAGGTGTTCCACCGAGGCGCGGTCACGGCGCTCGACGACGGCGCCGCCGAAGGTGCGATCGGACGGAACCTGATGGACCTCGTTCGCAAGGAGTTGATCCGCCCTGACCGGGCGGAGATCCCCGCCGACGACGCGTTCCGGTTCCGGCACCTGTTGATCCGCGATGCGGCGTACGACGCGATCCCGAAAGCCACACGCGCCGAGCTTCACGAGCGGTTCGCCGGTTGGCTCGACGGTCTCGGAGGACTGCTTGGCGAACGAGACGAGATCGTCGGCTACCACCTCGAGCAGGCCTACCGGTATCGGACGGAGCTGGGACCAGAGGGGGAACCGGAGCGGCGGCTCGCCGAGGAAGCGGGTCGGCGGCTCGCCTCCGCGGGAGCCACAGCGGGCGCGCGGAGGGATCTCCCAGCTTCGATCAACCTCCTGTCGCGGGCGGCCTCGCTGTTCGAGCTCGACGATCCCCGTCGGCTCAGCATCCTGTCGGATCTGGGAGGAGCGCTCGCGGAAGCAGGGGACCTCGCGGGAGCACGGACCGCGCTCGTCGAAGCGGCGGAGCGAGCGGAGGCAGCTGGGGACGACCTGCTCCGAACCCACGTCGTGATCCAACGATGGGACGCGCTGGATGAAGGCGATGGCGATGCCCGCCTCGATGCTGAGCGTGCCCTCGCTGTCTTCGAGGCCGCGGGGGACGAACGTGGGATGGCCAGGGCCTGGCGGGTCCTCGCCGGACTCAGCTTTAGAGACGGCGCGTGCCGAGCCGCCGATGATGCCCTGCAACGTGCACTCGTTCACGCGCGCAACGCGGGCGATGTCAGAGAGCAGACATCCGTCTATGCGTGGCTCGGCATCGTGCTCGCGCTCGGCCCAACCCCCATCGGAGAAGCGATCCGCCGGTGCCAGGAGGTTCTCGAGGAGAACGACGGCAACCGATCGATCGCCGCGGAGATGTACCACGCGATGGCCCACCTCCGGGCTCGCCAGGGAGCATTCGATGACGCGTTGAGCTTGGCCGCCCGGTGTCGCGACATCCTGTGGGAAAACGGCGCGATGTGGTGGTACTGGGTGCTCGCCGAGGTCATCTGGGACATCAAGGTGCTGATGGGCGAGCCAGGAGAGGCCACGGAGGTCCTGACGGAGGCGTACGGGGAGATCGAGCGGATGGGTGACTCGTTCCTGTCGCTCTCCGCCTTCTTGGCACGGTCCCTCTACGAAATGGAGCGGTTCGAGGACGCGCAACGCAGGGCCGAGGCGGCGGTCGAGGCTGTTGACGATCGACGGGCACGGGGCCTCGGCTTGGGCGTGCTCGCCAAGCTGTGGGCCCGACAAGGACGTTTGGAGGAGGCTGCGGGGATGGCGGAGGAGGCGGTGGCGCTCTTCAGCGGGACCGAGTTCTCGATCTTCCGCCCAGCCGTCCTCATGGATCGCGCCGATGTCCTGCGAATGGCCGGCCGGCCACACGAGGCGATCTCCGTGATCCAGGACGCTTTGCTCCTCTACGAACAGCGGGAGGACGTCGTTTCGGCCGATCATGCCAGGAGGGCCATCGAGGAGCTCGCCGCCGGCTGAGTTGCGATAGGTTCCCCGTCCATGACGAGGGTGGTGTTCTCGGGGGGTCGGGTGTTCGACGGAACGGGCGCGATGCCCGCCGAGGGCGACATCGCGATCGAGGACGGACGGATCGTCGAAGTCGGGTCCGGTCTCGACGGCGACCAGAGCATCGACGTCACCGGCCAGACGCTGCTGCCGGGACTCTTCGACTGTCACGTGCATCTCGCCGGGCGCTACGAGGACATCGACGAAGTGCGGTTGATGAACGAGCCGTTCTCGTTGCCGTTCTTCCGCATGGCCGAGAATCTGAAGACGACGCTCGCGCTCGGCATCACGACCGCGCGCGATGCGATGGGGGCCGACGCCGGACTCAAGATGGCCGTCGAGCAGGGCGTGCTCGTCGGTCCGCGCATGCAGATCAGCGTGACGATGCTCTCGATGACCGGAGGACACAACGATCCCTGGCTCCCGAGCGGCGCGATGAGCCCGTGGGGCGTCGAATATCCCGGCATGCCGAGCGGCGTCTGCGACGGGGTCGACGGCGTGACACGAAAGGTGCGCGAGGTGATCAGGGCCGGCGCGGACGTGATCAAGATCGCATCGTCGGGAGGCTTCCTCTCCCCCAGCGACGATCCGAAGGAGGCGAACTTCTCGCAGGAGGAGGTCGACGCGATCGTCCGGACCGCGGCCGACCTCGGGACCTGGGTGATGTCGCACGCCCACGGGACCGAGGGGATCAAGCGAGCGGTGCGTGCCGGTGTGCGTTCGATCGACCACGGGACGTACCTGGATGAGGAGGGCGCCGCGATGATGGTCGAGCGCGGCACCTGGCTCGTCCCCACGCTCACGGCCGGCGACACCACCAACGACTTGGCCGAGGACCCCCACGTTCCGGACGTCGTCCGCGAGAAGCTCCGCGGACTCGGCCACCCCGAGTACGACGCGTTCCGGCTGGCCGCTGAGGCGGGGGTCAAAGTCGCGATGGGCACGGACTGCCCGGTCGCACCGCACGGGACGAATCTCAACGAGCTGCGACACATGACGGAACACGGCTTGACGCCCCAGCAAGCGCTGGTCGCGGCGACGTCGAGCGCGGCGGCGCTGATGGGATTGCAGGACGAGCTCGGCACGCTGGAAGCGGGCAAGCGCGCGGACATCGTAGTGGTGGACGGCGATCCGTTCGCGTTCGACACCTTGAAAGAGCGGATCGCGGAGGTGTGGAAGGACGGCGTGCGGGTGGTGCCGTTCGCCTGAACGCTAGAGGGTGGCCCAGCCCGCGACCGTCGGGTGATCGATGGCCGAGGGGCCAACCTGCGCCGCGCCGCCGGGCGAGCCCAGGCTCGAAACGCTCTCGGCGAAGTACTCCACGTTGATCGCGACGAACTGCTTCCACTCGCCGGGCACGTCGTCCTCGGCGAAAATGGCCGTCACCGGACAGACCGGCACGCACGCGTCGCAGTCGACGCATTCCTCGGGCTGGATGTAGAGCATCCGGGGACCCTCGTAGATGCAGTCGACCGGGCACTCGTCGACGCAGGCGAGGTCCTTCACGTCGATGCAAGGTTCCGCGATCACATAGGCCATGCTCAATAATACGCGCGAGCGTGCCAACGGCGACGTAGGCTCGGCGTGATGGTGCAGGTGCGCACGGCCACGCTTGAGGACCTGGCGATTGTCGTCGACACCGCGGCCCGGTCTCTGGATGCCGAGGCGATGCTTCGTTGGTCCTTCGGCGAGGATCGGTTCGAGGAGAGGATCCGGAGCCACTTCACCCACTACGACGGGGAGAACGCCCGGCACGGGTGGATCCGGATGGCCGCCGACGGCGCGGGGATCGCCGTCTGGATCCCGCCCGACGCTCGCGACGAGCACGAGGCCATCGGGCCGGCCCCGCCCGGCCGTGAGTCGGAGATCCTGGGCGATGGCGCCGAGCGCCACGCCGCCTTCTGGGGATGGATCGGGGAGCACGAGCCGGCAGAACCGCTGCTCTACCTCAGCCACGTCGGTGTGACGCCCGAACATCAAGGCGAGGGCATCGGGAGCGCGTTGATGCGCGACGGCCTCGCCCGTGGGGATCGCGACGGTGTGCCCACTTGGCTGGAGACCTCGCGGGTGAACAACGTGGCGTACTACGAGCGGTTCGGGTTCCGTACGGTGGTCGACGAAGACGCACCGGACGGGGGACCCCACATCTGGTTCATGCGCCGCA
>JAYUAK010000187.1:0-4648 GCA_043741335.1 Actinomycetota bacterium | reverse complement strand
CGCTGGACGCGGCGGGCGTGGACCGCGCGATGGTCTGCGGTTTATCGATGGGCGGCTACGTGGCGCTCGAGCTGTGGCGGAGGGAGCGCGAGCGGTTCTTCGGTCTGGTCCTCGCGAACACGCGCGCCGGGGCAGACTCCGAAGAGGGCGCAGCCGGCCGCCGCGCGCTTGCCGAGCGCCTCCATGCCGAGGGGAACGGCTTCCTCGTGGAGCAACCGCCTCCGTTGCTGTCGGTGGGCGCGAGCGACGAGCTCCGACGGCGCGTCCGCGAGATCATCGCCGGACAGCCTGCGGACTCGATCGCGGCGGCCGCCCTCGGGATGGCGGATCGGCCCGATTCCACGCTGGACCTCGCCACCATCGACGTGCCGACGCTCGTCATCACGTCGGATGCCGACACGCTGATCCCGCCCGACGTCACCTCACCGATGGCCGGCCAAGTCCCCCGCGGAGAGCTGGTCGTGATCGAAGGCGCGGGGCACCTGTCGAACCTGGAGGCGTCCGCGGAGTTCAACGAGCTGCTTGCCCTGCACCTCGAGCGCTGCATTGCGCCCTGATTCGCCGACTGGCTGATTCACCGACGGCTAATTCACCGACTGGCTGATACACCGGCCCATGCCGGGCGCCGACCCACCCGTACACTGGCTGCATGCCCACCCCCGCGGCTTTCGCCGCCCAATATCCGTTCGCGCTCGACGACTTCCAAGCCACAGCGATCGACGCCGTGGACGCTGGTCGATCGGTGCTCGTCGCTGCCCCCACGGGCTCCGGGAAGACGGTCGTCGCCGAATATGCGATCGAGCGAGCGCTCGACCGCGGGGGAAAGGCGTTCTACACAACGCCCCTGAAGGCCCTGTCGAACCAGAAGTTCGGCGACCTGGTCGCGAGGCACGGATCGGACCGCGTGGGGCTGCTCACAGGGGACAACGCGGTCAACTCGGAGGCGCCCGTCGTCGTGATGACCACTGAGGTCCTGCGCAACATGCTCTACGAGCGCAGCGGTACGCTCGAGGGTCTGGTCACCGTGATCATGGACGAGGTCCACTACCTGCAGGACCCGTACCGAGGCGCCGTCTGGGAAGAGGTGCTGATCCACTTGGCGCTTTCTGTATCGGTCGTGTGCCTGTCCGCGACGATCTCGAACGCCGAGGAGTTCGGCGAATGGATCCAAACGCTCCGCGGAGAGACCACGGTCGTGATCGAGGAACGGCGTCCCGTTCCGCTCGAGCACCACTACCTGGTCGGGCGTCGCCTGCATCCGATGCACATCGAGCAGGAAGGGGTCCTGCTCCCGAATCCGTACGTGGTCTCGCTGGATCAGCAGGAGCTCCGCGTAAAGGAGTACCGCAGGGTCGGCAGCAACGCGATCCAAACGCACCGGATGAACCGTCCGCGCGAGGGTCATCGCGGCGTTTACGTGCCGCGCCGCGAGGAGGTCGTCGAGGTCCTCGCGAAGGCGGACATGCTTCCGGCGATCTACTTCGTGTTCAGTCGCGCGGGGTGCGAGCGGAGCGTGCAATGGCTTCGTGAGTCGGGGTTGCGCCTCACGACACGCGCGGAGGCCGACCGCATCGCCGAGCGCGCCGAAGCTCGCGCCGCATGGATCGATGAGGACGACTTGGTCACCCTCGGCTTCTACGAGTTCCTGGAGAGCCTCACGGCGGGCGTTGCGGCCCATCATGCGGGCATGCTGCCGGTCTTCAAAGAGACGGTTGAGGAGCTGTTCGAGGCGGGGCTGGTGAAGGTGGTGTTCGCAACCGAAACGCTCTCCCTCGGTATCAACATGCCGGCGCGGACGGTCGTGATCGAAGACCTGTGGAAGTTCCAGGGAGAGCGGCACGAGATCTTGACGCCGGGTGAGTACACCCAACTGACCGGGCGCGCCGGCCGCAGGGGCATCGACGCGCTTGGACATGCGGTCGTGGTCTATCAACAGCAGGTGCCGTTCGAGCGTGTCGCCGGCCTCGCCGCGACGCGCACCTACGACCTCACGTCGTCGTTCCGGCCTTCGTACAACATGGCCGTGAACCTCGTGCGCAACTACACGCCCGAGCAGGCACATCAGCTCTTGAATTCGTCGTTCGCTCAGTTCCTGGCCGACCGGGGCGTCGTCGCCCTGGAGCGGCAACGGGAACGTGACCTCAAGGCGCTCGACGGCTACCGAGCGAACCTCGTGTGTCATCTCGGGGACTTCGACGAGTACTGGGGTCTGCTCGCGGAGGCGAAGAGGTTGCGCGAGGACGACCGTCGCGGCCGCGAACGGGATCGTGTCGGCGCGATCCGGGCCGCCGTCGCTGGACTCCGCCCCGGCGAGGTGATCCACGTGCCGCGCGCGCGACGACGGGGTCTCGCGGTGGTGCTCACCTCGCGCGACGGGAAACCCTCCGTGCTCTCCGAGGACCGGACGTACTTCCGACTTTCCGCGAAAGACTTCGATGATCCTCCTTCGGTGCTCACGCGGATCGTGTTGCCGCGCTCGGGAAGCTCGCGGAGCGCCCGGTTCCGTCGTGACGTCGCGGCGCGCCTGGTCTCTCTTCATGTGAAGCGCCCCACGGAGGCCCGCCATCCGGCCGATCCCGAAGTCGAACAGAAGGCGTCGCGCCTGGAGGGGGAAGCATCCGAGCATCCGTGTCATGTCTGTCCCGACAGGCCCACGCACGAACGGTGGGCCGTCCGTGTCGACGCATTGGCGGCCCAGATGCACGGCGTGGATCGACGGATCCAGATCCGGACCGAGACGCTCGCCCGCCAGTTCGACCGCGTCCTGGCCGTCCTGGAGGCGCTCGGCTACGTGAACGGCTGGACAATCACGCCGAAGGGCCGGATGCTCGCACGCATCTACGGCGAGGCCGACCTGCTGGTGGGGGAGTCGCTCGCCGAAGGATTGTTCGACGAGCTCGCGGCGCCGGAGGTCGCGTCGCTCCTGAGCGCTCTCGTGTACGAGTCGCGCGAACGCGTCCCCTCGCCGGGCGAGATGCCGACCGGCACGACCCGAGATCGGTACGAGCTGCTGGAGCGCACGTACCGCCGCATCCGGCGCACGGAGGAAGAGCACCAGGTCGAGCTCAGCCGTGGTCTGGACGCGGGTTTCGCGACGCCCGTGTTCCATTGGGCGGAAGGAAAACCGCTCGAGGACGTGCTGGAGGAGACGGAGATGGCACCGGGAGACTTCGTCCGCAACTGCAAACAATTGATCGACCTGTTGCGCCAGATCGAGGACGTCGCCGAACGGTTCACGGCCGATCGGTTCCGCGATGCGCGAGCGACGGTCGTCCACGGCGTCGTCGCCTACACCGGGGTCTAGTTACGATGCCGACCATGACAGCGAGTCCGTTCGGCACTCTGACGGTGATCGCGAACCCGCACGCGGGGAAGGGACGGGTCGGTCGGGAGCTGCCGGCGTTGGAGCGCGGCCTGACGGAGCGTGGTCTCGCGTATTCGCTCCGGGTGACGGGCAGGCCCGGTGACGCGACGCGCCTCGCGACGGAGGCCATGGACGACGGCGCTCGGTTCCTGGTCGCGGTGGGAGGTGACGGGACGATCCAGGAAGTCGTGAACGGCATGTTCCGCGACGGCCGCCCGATCATGGAAGAGCCGGTGCTCGGCGTCGTGCCGGCGCACTCGGGCTGCGACCTCGTCAAGAGCTTCGGGCTCCCCGGGGACGTCGACGGGGCGTGCGGACATCTGTTGGGTGACGCCACCTACCCGCTCGACGTGATGAAGGTCGTGTACATCGGAGCCGACGGCGAACGCGCGATCCGCTACAGCGTGAACCTGGCCGAGGTGGGTTTCGGAGCCGCGGTCGCGCGCCGAACGCAACGCATCCCCGCGTGGACCAGGCGAGCTCGTCCGTTCCTGGCGTTCTGGTCCACCTTCTTCCGTACGCGTGTTCGAGACGTGCGGATCGAAGCCGACCGCCACAGTTATGAGGGACCGGCGTTCAACGTGATCGTCGGGAACGCGCAGTTCGCCTCGGGTGGCCTGCGCCTGTCCCCGCGGTCGTACCCGGGCGACGGCGTCCTCGACGTGCTGGTCTTCAAGGGCCCGCGCTCGGACGCGTACACCTTGCTGCCCAGGATCTATCGCAACGGCGACCATATCCCGGACCCACACGTCCATGAGACACGAGCGAAGATCCGGGTGTCGATCGATGCCGACCGGCCGCTGCCGATCGTGGCCGACGGCGAGCTTCTAGGCTCGACTCCGGTGACGTTCCAGCTGGTGCCCCGATCGATCCTATTCAAGCTATGACCCCCGACCACGAGACCCGCCGGGAACGCCTGTCCGCGGAGGCGGCCGAAGAGCGGCTCGACGCCGTCGTCGTCGCCCCATCTCCCGACCTGGTCTACCTGACGGGTTACGGACCGATGCTGCTCGAACGAGCGACGCTGCTGGTGATCCAGCCGGATGGGGAAACACTGCTCGTCGTCCCGGAGCTCGAGCGCCCCCTGGCGTTGGATTCTCCCCTCGGGCAGACGTTGGACTCCGACCGCATCCTCGGATGGCGTGACGGCGAAGACCCGTACGAGCTGGTGTCCCGCACGCTCCCTCGGCAGGGGCGTGTCGCCGTCGGCGATCGGATGTGGGCGTCGCACGTGCTGGCCCTCCAGCAGGCCTCTCCCGGAATCGTGTTCGAGCCGGCCTCGCC
>JAYUAK010000186.1:0-1886 GCA_043741335.1 Actinomycetota bacterium | reverse complement strand
GATGCGCTTGCCGACCACCGGCGCGTGATCCGCGAGGCGTGTACAGCTCACGACGGTGTCGAGGTGGACACGCAGGGCGACGCGTTCTTCATCGCCTTTCCGACTGCACCTGGTGCGCTTTTGGCCGCTTCCGAGCTGACCGAGGCCCTCGCTTTTGGGCAAATCCAGGTTCGGATCGGGCTGCATACCGGGACGCCGCTTGTGACCGAGGAAGGGTACGTCGGCGAGGACGTCCACCGAGCAGCACGAATCGCGGCCGCCGGTCACGGCGGCCAGGTACTCGTCTCATCGTCGACGGCGGCGCTGCTGGAGCCAAGTGGCTCTGAGCCACAAAGTTCCCTGCGCGACCTCGGCGAGCATCGCTTCAAGGACCTCTCTGCTCCGGAACGGGTGTACCAGCTCGGCGCCACAGAGTTTCCGGCCCTGAAGTCGCTGTATCGGACGAACCTGCCGGTGCCGGCGACACCGTTCCTGGGCCGCGAGCGCGAGCTTGCCGAAGTGGCCGAGCTTTTGGCCCGCGACGACCTCCGACTGCTCACGCTGACCGGGCCGGGTGGGACCGGCAAAACCAGGCTCGCCCTCCAAGCCGCAGCAGAAGCCTCCGAGTCGTTCCCTGACGGCATCTACTGGCTCCCACTCGCGCCACTCCGCGACCCGGACCTCCTGCTGCCATCGCTCGCGCAGGCACTCGCGCTCAAAGCCGAGCCGGGCCGGCCGATCGAGGACACGCTCACCGATCACCTGACAGGCAAGCGGCTGCTGCTCGTGCTCGACAACCTCGAGCACCTCCTCCCCCACGCCGCCACCCAGGTCGCAGCCCTCCGCGACACCAACGGACCCTCCCTGCTCGTCACCAGCCGCGAGCGGCTCCGGATCCGCGGCGAACAGACCTGGTTCGTACCACCACTCGCAGACAAAGACGGCACCGCCCTCTTCACCGCGCGTGCCCGTGCGGTCGACCCGTCCTTCGCCCCCACCCCCGCAGTCGACGAGCTGTGCGTCCGACTCGACGAGCTCCCACTCGCGATCGAGCTCGCAGCCGCCCGCACCGCCGTCTTCTCCACCCAACAACTGCTCGACCGACTCTCCCAACGCCTTGACCTGCTGAAAGGCAACCGCGACACCGATCCGCGCCAGCAAACCCTCCGTGCCACGATCGAATGGTCACATGACCTCCTCACCCCCGACGAACAGCAGCTCTTCCACCGGCTCACCGTCTTCGCCGGCGGCTGCACCTACGAGACCGCCGAACAGGTCGCCGACGCCGACCCCGACACCCTCCAATCCCTGCTCGACAAGAGCCTCCTGCGCAAACGCGACACCACCACCGAGCCGCGCTACTGGATGCTCGAAACGATCAGCCAGTACGCCACCGAACAACTCGAAGCATCCGGCGAAGCAGAGGTCGTGCGACTACGCCACGCAAACCACTACCTCACACTCGCCGAGGCCGCCGTGCTGCACATCCGGGGCACCGAGCCCGAACCGTGGTTCGACCGCCTCGAGGCCGAGCACGACAATCTGCGCGACGCTCTCGACCGGTTCCAATCGGCCGGCGACACCCCGAGCTTCCTCCAGCTGGCCGGTGCCCTGGCGCACTTCTGGACGATGAACCTCCACCTGGTGGAGGGAAAGCGGCGCCTTGACGAAGCGCTTGCGGCTGACGACCGCCCGACGCAGGCACGCGCCCGAGCACTCGTCGGCGCTGCTCAGATCGCCTTCGTACGCGGCGACGCCGCGGCGAGACGATGGGCCGAGGACGGGCTCGTGTTGCAGCGCGCGTTCCCGGATCCGGTCGAGACGGCTGAAGCGCTTTCGATGCTTGGTGGCATCCTCAGCCTTGGGAACGAGCCCACACAGGAGAACGCCGCAGCCTCGGTTCCGCT
>JAYUAK010000185.1:0-1887 GCA_043741335.1 Actinomycetota bacterium | reverse complement strand
CACCGCCGGCGAGCACGCCGCCCAGCACCCCACCGAGACCGCCGAGGCCACCGCCCGTACCGCCAAGCCCACCGCTGGCGCCACGCTGGTCGTCAATCTGGCCGGTATCGAGCCCAGCGTCGTCGCGGAACTTCATTGAATCTCCCTCATCGTCGATCTGCAGCGAGTCTCGCCTACCCCGGGTCGCGTGTCGATCAACCCGAGTCGCGGTGGACACCGGCACGGGACCCGGCCCAGGACCGCTCCGCCGGTATGAGACGATGACCGGACCATGCAGGTGGACTCCGTTTCCGCGACACCGGTCGCGGCCCCCGCCCCCGCCCGCAACCCGAGTACCTACATTCCTGCGTTCGACGGTCTACGGGGTTTCGCCCTCTGCGCCGTGTTGCTGTACCACGGTGGCTACAGCTGGCTTCCGGGCGGATTCTTCAGCGTCTCCACGTTCTTCACGCTCTCAGGGTTCCTCATCACGAGGCTGATGCTCCAGGAGATACAGAAGAAGGGCCGGCTGGCGATCGGGGCCTTCTATCTCCGGCGGGCTCGGCGACTGCTGCCGGCCGCGATCCTGACGCTCGGGTTCATCGTCGTGTTCCGTTCCAAGTTCGGTGCCATTTCGCCGGAGCGGCTCCGGGGCGACGTCGTAGCGGGGCTCGCGTACGGCGAGAACTGGTGGTTGATCCACACCGATCAGGCCTACGGCGCCATCTTCGCCACCGGCTCGCCCGTCCAGCACTTCTGGTCGCTCGCGATCGAAGAGCAGTACTACGTGGTATTCCCCCTTCTGTTCTGGGGCTTGTACCGCTTCCTTCGCAAGCCCGTCGTCGTGTTCCGCGCGCTCGTAGCGATGACCGTCGCAAGTCTCGGAGTCGCGGCGTGGTTGTCCTCGGACCTCACCCGTACGTACTACGGCACCGACACACGCGCCGCGGAGATCTTGTTCGGCGTGCTGCTCGCGTACGCGGTCGCGCGATTCGACCGCGCCGAACGCTCCCCGTCCACACGCACGACCATCGAGGTGCTCGCTTTCGTCGGGCTGGTCGGGACCGTGGTGCTCTGGCTCTCGGTTGATCTGCACGACACGTTCGTCTTCCGCGGCGGCACGCTTCTGAACGGGCTCTTCACCGCGGCGATCATCGTGGCGGGGCTCCAGCGTGGTGTGGTCACCCGTTTCCTGTCGTTGGCGCCGTGGCGGCTTCTTGGATCCATCAGCTACGGCATTTACCTCTTGCACTGGCCGATCTTTGTCATCCTCAACCCGAGCCGACTCGGACTGAGCTTGCTGCCCACGTTCGTCGTGCGGCTCGCCGTCACCATCACAATCGCCGTACTCCTCTACGTCCTCATCGAGAACCCGGTGCGACGGGGGCGGATGTTCAAGGGCGCGATCTTCTTCGTCGTCGTCGCCATCGGCAGCGCTGCAGTACTCGGGCTGGCAGTCACCATGCGGGACTCCGGCGCACAAACCATCGACCTCGCCGCCGCGGGTCCCGTCGCCGGCCAACTCGATGCCCTTGCGAAGACGCCGGCGGTCGCTGGGGATGCCCGCGTGTTGCTGGTCGGGGACTCGATGGGATGGTCCGTCTCGGTCGGGCTGACCGACTGGGGCCGCCAACACCACCTGCAGGTCGGCCGGTACACCGCTCTCGGGTGCGGGATCGGTGGTCCCGGAACGCTCGAATACCTCGGGCTCGTCCGACCGACGTTCCCGGACTGCGCGGACTGGCAGCAGCTCATGAGCACCGCGGTCAAGGACTTCAAGCCCGATGTCGCCTTGGTGGTGGTCGGTCTGGCCGACATCTCACCCCGTCGATTCCCGGACGGAAAATTCCGGAGCATCGGTGATCGCAGCTACGACGCGCGGCTGACCGCCAAGGTCCAGAAGATGGC
>JAYUAK010000184.1:0-1892 GCA_043741335.1 Actinomycetota bacterium | reverse complement strand
CGCGACCGACTATGTCGAGTCGTGGCTCGACGGCGACCCGGTGCGGATGACCGGGTGCCTTCACCCCGACCTCGCCAAGCGAGCGGTCGTCGATCACGACTCGGGCGAGCTCGCCCTAGATGAGGCGCCGTACGACGTGATGACGACCGCCGCGGTCGAGGGAGGCCCCAAGGCATACGGGCGCCAGCTCGACATCACCATCCTCGATATCGTCGACGGCATCGCCACCGCGAAGGTCATCTCCGAGCCGTGGGTCGACCTCTTGCACCTGGCTCGGTTCGGCGAACGATGGCTGATCGTGAACGCCCTGTATGAAGCGCGGCCTCAGGGGGACGCGATCGCGGACCCCGCAGGCGCGCAGCGAGCGCTGGACGACTATTCGAGATCATGGTTCGACCGCGACGTCGAGGCCGCCCGCCGCGCCGTCCACCCGGCGCTCGCGGAACGCAGGGTGCTCGATCCCGCAAGCGGCAGCCTCGACTTGGACGAGAACACGTTCGACGAGCTGCTTCAGATCGTCACCGAAGGCCCCGACGAGCAGGTCGAGCGGAGCTGGGACGCGCGGGTCCTCGACGCCACCGGCGGCGTCGCGAGCGGCAAGGTCACCGCGGCTTGGTGGGACATCTACCTGCACCTCGCGTGGTTCGGCGATCGCTGGCTGATCCTGAACATCCTGTACCGCACCAAGGAGTACACGCCGTGACCACCCCCGAGACCCGGTACGCGAAGACCGCCGACGGCGTCCACATCGCGTACGAGGTAGTGGGCGACGGCCCGGTCGATATGGTCTTCGTGATGGGGTGGACGAGCCACATCGAGCTGATGTGGGCCGAGCCGTCGCTGGCGCGCTTCCTGACACGACTGTCTTCGTTCTCGCGCCTGATCCTGTTCGACAAGCGAGGGATGGGTCTTTCCGACCGCGTCTCCCCGGAGCATCTCCCCTCACTCGAGGTCCGGATGGACGACGCTCGGGCCGTGATGGATGCGGCCGGCTCCGAGCGCGCGGTCGTCTTCGGCGTCTCGGAGGGCGGCCCGATGGCGACGCTGTTTGCGGCGACCTACCCTGAACGAACGATCGCGCTCCTCCTGTTCGGCACGAGCGCGTGCTGGAAACCCGCTGCCGACTACCCGTGGCCGGCGTCAAGTGACGAAGCATTCGAGCTTCGGATCGAAGAGACCGAGCGGCTCTGGGGGACAAAGGAGTTCGCGGCAAAGGAGATCGAGAACTGGGGCGCCCCATCCCAAGCGAGCGACGAGAGCGCGATCGCCTGGCTCGCCGACTACATGCGCCACGCGGCGAGCCCCGGCGCGGTGATCGCGCTCAATCGGATGAACCGCGGGATCGACGTTCGCCCCGCACTATCGGCGATCCACGTCCCGACCCTTGTTCTTGCCCGCGACGGCGACCGCGACTTCCCGATCGAGGAGACCAAGTGGATGGCCGACCGGATCCACGGGGCGCGATTCGTCTCGTTCCCCGGGGTCGATCACTTCTTCTGGGTGGGTGCGCAGGATGAGCTCCTCGACGAGGTCGAAGCGTTCGTGGCCTCGGTTCGGGACGCGGAGGCCGACCTGGATCGCGTGCTCGCCACCGTGCTGTTCACCGACATCGTAGGCTCGACGGCGAAGGCGGCCGAACTCGGCGACCGCGGGTGGGGCGAGCTCGTCGAACGCCATCACGGCGCGGTGCGGGCGCTCCTCGGCCGGTTCCGTGGGAAGGAGGTCGACACCGCGGGCGACGGATTCTTCGCGACGTTCGACGGCCCGGCGCGCGCGGTGCGCTGCGCACAGGCGATCGGCGATGCCGTGCAGGACCTCGGGCTCGAGGTCCGTGCGGGCGTGCATACGGGCGAGGTGGAAACGATCGTCGGGAAGGTCGGCGGGATCGCGGT
>JAYUAK010000183.1:0-10854 GCA_043741335.1 Actinomycetota bacterium | reverse complement strand
GGCGGAACGCTTCATCTGGCACAAACGAGCGACGTGTCAGCAGCATTCGACCCGCAGAAGGAGTACTACCAGCTGTCATTCGAGTACTTCAAGTGCTGCATGCTGCGCACGCTGCTTCAAACGAAGGAAGTTCCGGTCGACCAAGGCGGCAACGTGCTGCAGCCCGACCTGGCCTCGGCACTGCCGACGATCTCGGACGATGGTCTGACGTACACGTTCTCGATCAAGCCCGGCATCCACTACTCGCCTCCCCTCCAAGATGTGACGGTCACCGCAGGGGACTTCGTCCGCGCGATCGAGCGCGAGGCTGATCCGAAGGCGAGCTCCGGTGGTTACCCATTCTACTACTCCATCATCGCTGGCTTCGACGACTACGGCGCCGGCAAGGCCACTTCGATCAGCGGCATCACCGCGCCGGACGACGCGACGCTCGTGATCACGCTCACCGAGCCGGCGGGAGACCTGCCCTGGCGGTTCGCGATGCCGGCCACCGCGCCCATCCCGCCGAATCCGTCCGATCCCAGCGCCGTCCTCGGCGTCGCGGATGGACACACCACCAACTACGGGCGGTTCATCATCGGCACCGGTCCCTACATGTTCGAAGGCACCGACGCGCTCGACTTCTCGGTGCCCGCGAAGGACCAGACGGCCGTCGCGGGCTACGTTCCGGGGCGTTCCATGATCTTGGTGCGCAACCCGTCCTACGATCCCGCCACCGACGGTCTTCGTCCGGCGTATCCGGATCGGATCGAGACAACGATCGGTGGGGATGTCGCCGACCTCTACAACAAGGTCGACAGCGGCGAGGTGGACTACGTCGCCGACGCGGCTCCGCCCGCCAACGTGCTGCAGGACTACTCCACCAACCCGGACAAGCAGCAGTATCTGCACACGTACCAGCAGAACGCGGTCACCTACATCGCGATGAACCTCGGGGTGCCGCCGTTCGATGACATCCACGTTCGGAAAGCCGTCAACCTTGTCTACGACAAGGCGGGTGGCCGGCAACTCGGGGGTGGGCCGCTCACCGGTGACAACGCCGGGCACATCTTCTCCGACGGACTCCTCAACAACGTGTTGAAGGACTATGACCCGTACGCGACGGCCGGCGATCACGGCGACCTGGCGTTGGCCAAGGCCGAGATGGCGCAGTCCAAGTACGACTCGAACGGTGATGGGGTCTGTGACGACCCGGTCTGCGACAACGTCATCGCGCTCGGCGTGCAGCAGGATCCGGGACCGAAGACCATGGCGCTGTTCCAGGCCAATGTGAAGGGGATCGGCATCAACGTCACCCCGAAGCTGCTGGACGGTCCCGTGATCTACTCCAAGTGCATCTCGTCTCCGGACCAGTTCCCGATCTGCGTCCAGGTGGGCTGGCTGCAGGACTACCCCGACGCGTACACGTTCGGGCCGCCGCTCTTCGGATCGGTCAGCCTGTACCCCGCGTGCTGCAACTACTCACTGCTGGGCGCGACGGACAAGCAGCTGAGCGACTGGGGATACCCGGCCGGCACGACGATCCCGAGCGTCGACGACAAGATGACGGCGTGTTCCGCGATCCCGCTCGGAGACGCCCGCATCACCTGCTGGGCCGACCTCGACAAGTATCTGATGGAAGAGGTCGTTCCCTGGGTGCCGAAGACGTTCACCAACACCAACGACATCACGTCGGCGAGGGTGGTGAACTACTCGTTCGACTACTGGGGCGAGCAGGCATCCTTCGACAGCTTCGCATTCGCGCCCGGGTCGTAGCCGGGGGCGGACAACGGTTCACGAAAGGGGGGCGGGCGACCGCCCCCCTTTCGCGTTTCCAAAGGTGGCGATGGGGAGCGATGTCGCGTCGTGCGGTTAGCCGCCGATCATCGACATGCTGCGCGCCGGCTGGACGAAGTCCGCGTGGTTGATGCGGTGCCCCGACCACTTGCGCCACACCGTGGTGCGGATCAGTGCCTCGAGCTCCTGATCGGAGGCACCGTCGCGCATCGGTCCGCGGAGATCGGTCTCTTCCAGTGAGAACAGGCACGCACGCACCTGTCCCTCTGCGGTCAGTCGGAGGCGGTTACAGGTGTCGCAGAACGGCTCGGTCACGCTGGCGATGACGCCGATCCTTCCCGGCGCGCCGTCGGCGAAGGCGTAGGACGTGGCGGGCTCGTTCGCATGGCCGATGGGCTTGAGTGCGAACGCCGCGTCGATCGTCTGCAAGATCCGAGCGGACGGCACCACCTTGGCGCGCTCCCAAGCGTGGTCGGCGTCGAGCGGCATGTACTCGATGAAGCGGACCTCGTAGCTCGTCTCGCGGGACCAGCGGGCGAACTCCACGACTTCGTCGTCGTTCGTTCCGCCGATCACCACAGTGTTGATCTTGATGGGAGTCAATCCTGCCGCCTCGGCGGCCTTCAGCCCGGCGAGCACCTTGTCGAGCGCATCGCGCCGGGTCATCTCCGCGAACCGATGACGCATCAACGAGTCGCACGACACCGTGGCTCGGTCCACGCCTGCCTCCGCGAGTGGACCCGCCAG
Organism: Actinomycetota bacterium; assembly: GCA_043741335.1. Classification (GTDB taxonomy): domain Bacteria; phylum Actinomycetota; class UBA4738; order UBA4738; family HRBIN12; genus JBBQVZ01. Next base: position 8,331 of record JAYUAK010000183.1, on the reverse strand, counting down.
CTTGTCGAGCAGCATGCCGTTCGTCGTGATCGAGATGTCGAGATCAGGTCCCACCTCGCGGAACATCCCGACGAGCGTTGGGAGATCGGCCCGCACCGTGGGCTCGCCGCCGGTGACTTTGATCGAACCGACCCCGAGCCCCACGAAGATCCCGAGCAGTCGTGTCATCTCTTCGAACGACAGGATCTCGTTCTTGGGCAGCCACGCGAGCCCTTCCGCCGGCATGCAGTAGGTGCACCGGAAGTTGCAGCGATCCGTCACGGAGACACGCAGGTCGTTCGCGATCCGGCCGAACGTATCGGCGAGCGGGCCATCGGCTGGTGCTGGCGTGGTTGGTGGCTGCCAGGTGCTCATGGCGACCAGGGTACTCGGGGTGGCGCCGTCCGCGCTACTGGCGCATCTCCGGGTCGGGTGTTGCCGGGAGCAGAACTTCGACCGCGACGATCGAGTCGCTGATCGCTGCGTCGCGCGAGGCGGCTGCCGCCACACGTGAGGCGACGTCCATCCCCATCAGGAACGCTGCCAGCGGTGTGCCTTTGCGTTCGACCCGGTGAGCGACTTCGCGCGAGATGTGCAGGAGACGATCGGTCTCGCCCTGGGTGAGCGGCTCCAGGCCGAACGTCTCAGCCAGTTCGTCGATCCACTCGCTCATCGAGCCTCCTCTGGTCATGCGATCACGACGTTGCAACACGCAACGGTAGTACGTCGGCGATCCTTTCAGGTGGGAGGATGGGCGCCATGGACGAACCACGTCGCGCCGCCGTGATGACCGTCTCCGACGGAGTGACCCAGGGGACCCGGAAGGACGAGTCGGGTGATGTTGCCGAAGCGTTGCTCCGCGCGGCCGGCTTCGATGTTGCCGAGCGTGTCGTCGTGCCCGATGAGCAGCCGGAGATCGAGCGGATCCTGCGCGACCTGGCCGGAAAGCACGCCCTCGTGGTGACGACGGGCGGGACCGGGTTCGGCCCACGAGATGTGACGCCCGAGGCGACGAAAGCCGTCGTCGACCGGGAGGCGCCGGGGCTTGCCGAGCTGATGCGATCTGCCGGTCTGGCGCAGACGCCGATGGCGGCGCTCTCGCGGGCGGTGGTAGGAAGCCTGGGTTCGACGTTGATCGTGAACCTGCCGGGCAGTCCAAAGGGCGTTCGGGAGAGCCTGGAGGCCATCCTGCCGGTCGTGCCGCACGCGGTCGGGCTGTTGGCGGGCTCGACGGGCGCGCATCCCACGGGCCATACGAGTGAAGGCGACCTCGTACAAGCACTCGCTCCTGGGTCTGCGGCTGGCCCGGCTCCGGGCACCGTGACCATCACTGCCGTCAAGCAGATCGGCGCGCCGCCGTGTCCCGTGGGCGCTCGGATCGTCATCGGTGCAGGCGGTCCGCTCGAAGGAACGCTCGGGTGTGCGGAGTTCGACGCCGCGGCATTCCAGGCGGCCAGCGAAGCGCTCGCGGATGACGGACCCGCGCCCCACACCGCGGTGTTCCATCACGATCTGGGCGACATCGAAGTGTTCGTCGAGCCGCATCTGACGCCGCCGTCGCTCGTGGTTGTGTCGGCGACGCCGGTCGCCTTGGAGCTCCTCCGGCTCGCTCGCGGTCTGGGCTACCGGACGTTGCTGATGGAATCGAGATCCGGGCGCGTCACACCAGCACATCGCGCGATGGCGGACGAGGTTTGCGACACGCTCGACGGACTCACGCTCGACAGACGGACCGATGTCGTCCATACGGATCACGATGCGCCGGGAGTGGCGGATTCGCTGGCCGTGCTCTTGCGTTCGCCCGTGCGGTTCGTCGGCGTGATGGGAAGCCGGCGTCACGTGGGGCCATACGTGGAGACCCTCCGCGATATGGGCTTCGCCGAAGAGGATCTTGGACGCATCCGATCGCCGCTCGGTCTCGACCTCGGTGGGAAGACTCCGACGGAGATCGCGCTGTCGATCGCGGCGGGACTCGTCGCCGCGCGCGCTGGCCGCGACGGCGGATGGATGGATCGCCCGTGAGCGAACCGAGCGAACACGTACGGAAGAACCGCGCTCACTGGGAACGCGAGAGTACGAACTACCAGGAACGAAATGCGAGCCAGCTGGACCGGTGGGAGCGGCTGGGGTGGGGGACCTGGGACATCCCCGAGGACGATCTGCACGCCCTGGGCGACGTGAAAGGCCTCGACGTCCTGGAGTACGGGTGTGGGGGTTGTCAGAGCGGGATCCGCGTGGCGATGCGAGGCGCCCAGGTGACCGGCCTCGACTTCTCGATCGCGCAGCTCTCTCATGGTCGTTCGAAGATGGACGAGACTGGTGTGCGATTCCCCATCGTGCAAGCCGACGGGGAGCGGATCCCGTTCCGCGGCGCCAGTTTCGACCTGGCGTTCTGCGATCACGGCGTGATGGGGTTCGCCGACCCCTACCGGACGGTGCCGGAGGTGGCGCGAGTCCTCCGACCGGACGGGCGTTTCGTCTTCAACGGCGCCACGCCGTGGATCTGGGTGGCGTGGGGTGAGGAGGACCAGCCACCGAGCCGCGAGATGCGGCGCGACTACTTCGGGCTGCGGAGCGCGGAGCTCGACGATCCCGATTGGCAGACCACGGAGTTCCAGCTGACGTATGGCGAATGGATCCGGCTCTTCCGGGACAACGGGTTCGTGGTCGAGGACCTGATCGAGCTCCGTCCGCCGCTGGATGCAGCGACCACGTACACCGACTACACGAACCTGGAATGGTCGCGCGCCTTCCCGAGCGAGCACATCTGGAAGGTCCGGAAGGCCTTGGATGCCGGCAGCTAGTCTGCGTCAGACTACCGCTGCGATCCTGTCGGCGGTCGCCCTGGCTGTGGCCGCGCTGACGGCGTCGCCGGCGCTTTCACCGCGAGACGACCGCCCGAACATCATCGTGATCCTCACGGATGACCAATCGTTCGATACGTTGCCCTCGAACCCCCCAACGATGCCCTGGCTCCAGTCGCAGATCCAGGATCCGAATGGGCACTGGCTGTGGTTCCCGAACGCGTTCATCGAGACGCCGCTCTGCTGCCCGTCGCGCGCGACGATCCTTTCGGGTCGCTACAGCCGCCATACGCACGTCCGGACGAACGACGACGGTCATCGGTTCGATGAGTCGAACACGCTCGCCACGTGGCTGCACGACGGCGGCTACACGACCGGGCTGATCGGCAAGTATCTGAACCGCTATCCGTTCGATCGAGGACCCTACATCCCGCCCGGATGGGACCGATGGGTCGCGAAGCGGAGTACGGCTGCCACGACGACCTACTACGACTTCGGGTTCATCGACCAAGGCGTCGCGTTGCAGACAAGCGATTCTCCCGCGACCTATGCCACGGATCTGTTCGCCGACCGCGCGGTCGACTTCCTGAAGACGGCGCCGCAGGATCGACCGTTCTTCCTGTATTTCGCCACGAGCGCGCCGCACCCACCGTGGACACCGCCGCCTCGACACGCTGGCGCGTTCGCCGACGAGCCGCTCTTGGTGCCGGCGAGTGTGGGCGAACGCAACGTCTCCGACAAGCCGGGATGGGTGCAGAAGTTGCTGCCTCTGGACGGCATCGAGCGCGCAAAGTTGATGGCGGATCGTCGCCACGAGGCCGCGACACTCTTGGGCGTCGACGACGCGGTGAAGCGGATCATCGACCAGCTGTCGATCGGTGGTGACCTGGGAAACACGGTGATCTTCTTCCTGACCGACAACGGATACTCGTTCGGCGAGCACCGCATCCGTGGCAAGCGATGTCCGTACGAGGAGTGCATCCGGACGCCGTTCGCGGTCAGGGTCCCGGGCGCGACGGCCGGCGACGTACCCGGGCTCGTCTCGAACGTCGACCTCGCGCCGACGATCGCGGATCTGGCCGGCGTGCAACCCGGCCTCACAGAGGACGGCAGGACGTTCGCGCCGGTCCTGCTCGGCAAACCATGGAAGCCCCCCAGAGGGGTGTTCATCGAGTGGGCGGGGGACCGGGATATCCCCCCTTGGGAGGGTGTTCGCACGACGGACTTCGTCTATATCGAGGACGCCGACGGAACCGTCGAGCTCTACGACTTGACGGGGGTGCTTGGCCCGGCGGACCCGCTGGAGCTGCGGAACCGCTCGGCCGATCCTCGGTACCGTAGAACCGTGCACCGACTGGCGAGACAGCTCGACGCGTTGGCATCCCGACCACCACGCCAGGGGTAGACTCCGGCTTCGTGCAGCAGCGCCAGGGTCCCATCATCCGACCGGCGTCGAACCATCGCCGCCGGCCCACGCGCAAACAGCTCGCGCGCCGCCGCGCAGCGGCGGCGCTGTCCTTGGTCGTCGTTCTCCTTCTCGCCTGGCAGTTCTGGCCCTTCGGAGGCGACGGCTCGAACCAAGCGAAGGGTGGCGGCGGACCCACGGGGCAGGGTGGCGGCACGAACGGGGGGAACGGAGCCGTGGGATTCGGCCCGAACAGCCCGATCAAGCACGTGGTGTTCATCGTCAAGGAGAACCGCACCTTCAACAACTACTTCGCGACCTACCCCGGGGCAGTGGGCAGCACGACGGGCGGCACGCTCAACTGTTCCGCAGGCGTCTGCAAGCCGGGGCCCGACTATCAGCTGAAGCCGGCGCCGGACATCCAGCCACACGACATCACGCACGGCTTCTCGTCCGGCTTGGATTCGATCAACGGTGGTCAGATGAACGGCTTCAACATCATCGGTTCAGGCGAAGACATGTCCGGCTACGACTACCACGACCGTGCGACTCTGCCGAACTACTGGAAGTACGCGGACCGCTTCGTGCTGGCCGATCACTTCTTCACTTCGATGTACGGTCCCACGTTCCCCGAGCACCTCTATACGGTGGCCGCGCAAGCCAAGGGCATCGTCGACAACAAGGGAACGACCGATCACGCCGGCAACTACTGCGACGATCCGACGGAGTTCACGCCGCACTTCGTCGACGACCTCACGGACGCGCAGAAGAAGAAGATCATGTCCTACGAGGAGCACTTCACCGACGACTTCCCGAACATGATCTACAAGATCAACCCGTACTGGGAACAGATCCGCACCTGCATCGACGTGAAGACGCTCCCCGACGAGCTCCAGAAGGCCGGGATCGATTGGAAGTACTACGCGGAACAGGACCAGTGGATGAATGCGCTGCAGGCCATCCACCACGATCGCTTCAACCCCGAGATCTGGGGCAAGGTCCAGCCGCCGGAGAACTTCATCCACGACGTCAGGGCCGGTCAGATGCCCTCGGTCTCGTGGCTGATCCCGCCGCCGTCCTACAACGAGCATCCCGGAGAGGGCGTGTCGGTGTGCGCGGGGGAGAACTGGACCGTCACCCAGATCAACGCGGTCATGCGGAGCGACTACTGGGCGTCGACCGTGATCGTGGTCGTGTGGGACGACTTCGGAGGGTTCTACGATCCGGTCTCACCGCCTCACTACGACATCATGGGTCTCGGTCCGCGAACGCCCGCGCTTATCATCTCGCCGTACGCCCGGCGCGGCGACAACCCCGATAGCGGCACCGTCGATCACACGGTGTACGAGTTCTCGTCGGTCTTGAAGTTCATCGAGGGACTGCACAACCTGAAGTCTCTGACCGAGCGGGACAAGCAAGCGAGCCCTCTCCTCGGCGCGCTCGACTTCACGAAGCCACCGGACACGACCCCGCTCATCCTGAAGCTGCGCCAGGACTGCCCGTACGGCACATCGTTCGCCGAGATGGTTCCGGGAAACCCCGCCGTCCAGGGCATCGGCGTTCCCTGGGGTTAGCGGGGGCGAGCGAGCATCGTCAAGGGAGCGACGCCGGTCCGGGCGGGGGATGCAGTGGCAGGAGCACGGGTGGGCGGGGTTGCTGACGGAAGTTGAAGTCATTCCGCAGATCGCCCAGTCCTTGCGCGTTCTCCGCCACGAATGGACGACCGTCCGGACGGCCGTCGGTCTGCGGGTCGATCCGAAGTCCCTGCAGGAAATCGTCTTCGATGAACTTGAGGTACGCGTCGGTCGACAGGAGCTGGTGGTCGACGTACCCCGTTCTCGCGTAGGGGCTGACGACGAGGCCGGGCACCCGCAGGCCGTAGCCCTGGCCGTTCAGCGTGGGCGGCATGACGTGGTCGTAGAAGCCACCCCAGTCGTCCCACGATATGAAGATCGCCGTGCTGTTCCAGTCGGGACCCTGCATCGCGGTGTTCACGATCCTCGTGACCCATGCTTGCCCGGCCCGGATCGACGCCGGAGGGTGCTCGCTGTTGCGTTCGTTCGGCACGATCCAGGACACGGACGGGAGCGTCCCGGCTGCCGCGTTGGCGAAGTAGTTCGCGGAGGGCTGGATGTTCGTGAGCTGGTTGTCCGCGTGCACCGTCTCGAACCCGGGGAGCGGGTTCCAGATGTCGGGTGTGTCCGCCGCCTGCGCCTGGTGGGTGCAGAACATCTGCGCGTCGGCGCAGTCGGGCTGCCCGCCCTGAGCGACGAAGTAGTTCCAGCTCACGCCGGCGCTGTGGAGCAGAAAGGTGAGATCGGTCCAGTCATAGGGCGCACTGTCGGTCGGATGTGCGCGATATCCCTGGCCCGTGACGTCCGCGGGTCTTGCGAGGTCGGTGTGGCAGCTGATGGGGACGTTCGCTGAGGGACAACTCGCCGACCATCCCGACACCATGTCCAAGTGCGCCGGCAGGCTCCACGAACGGACTCCCTCGAACATCCGATCCTGGAGGACGAACTGCTGTGCGTACGCCCAGTAGTTGGGGATCTCGCGGGCGTCGTGCCAACCGACCGTGTCCGGCCGACTCGACGCGCCGCCGAAGCCGGTGCACTCGGGAGCCGCGGCGTTGTCCGCGCAGTACGCGTGGCTTCCGAGGATGGCGTTCTTGATGAAGCCGTTCATCTGTCCGCCGTGCATATCAGCGCGAGCAGCCTGGTAAGTGTGCGGTCCGCCGCTGTCCACGAAATGCCGATCGTGGAACGGCCGGACGCACTGCGGACGTTGCGGGTCGGGGATGCACGCGGTTGGGCGGCCGTTCTGCATCGGGATGCCGTCGGCGCCGGGATAGGTCCCGAAGTAGTTGTCGAACGACCGGTTCTCCTGCATCACGACGATCACGTGTTGGATCTTGTGGATGCCTCTCAGCGCAGGGGGGCGATCAGCGAGTCCAAGTCCGAGTCCGCCGAGGCTCGCCACGGCTCCGATCGACAGAACGAGGGCGATCGCGATCGAACGGCGTTTGGGGGCAGACATCACACCATGCTTGCGTCCAGGAGGAAGCCCTGGTTCGATGATGCGAGGGAAAGGAGTGCCCGGCTATGCGGGACGGAGCTCGAGCAGGTCTTTCGCGGCCTGTTCTTGCCACCATTGCTGACCCTCTTCAGGCAGCGTGTAGATCGGGTCGTAGTAGGGATAGCGGCGACGGAGCGCCTCCGGGTCGTCGTCCTCGATCCCGGTGCGGTAGTTCTTGGTCCAGGACGAGATGCCCTTCACGCGGTCGTAGTCCTTCAACATGTGGACCCACCGCTTGCCGACGAACGGCACGTCGCAGACCACGCGCGGCGTGGCGAACCCGGGCATGTAGCCGAGCAGTTGGTACTGCAGGTCCTGCGCCTCGGCGACCGACGTTCGCCAGTGCTCGGCGTTGGGAATCATGTCGCACATGTAGAAGTAATACGGCAAGATCTTCGCGTGATCGAGGAGCATGAAGCAGAGCTCCAACAGGTCGTTCGGCGCCGTGTTGACTCCCCGCAACAGCACTCCTTGGTTCCGCACATCGCGGAAGCCCGCGTCGAGCGTCGCCTGAGCGGCCCTGCCCACGAGCGGCGTCACCTGTTGCGCGCAGTTGACGTGCGTGTGCAGAGCGATGTCCACTCCGCGTGAGCGCGCCTTCGTCGCCATCGTCTCCAGGCCCGCGCGGACGTCGTCCTGCAGGAAGTGCTGCGGCAAGCCCATGAGACCCTTCGAGGCGATGCGGATGTCGCGCACGTTCTCGATGTCCAGCAGCTTGAGTACGAAGTCCTCGAGGCGCTTGATCGGCACGTTCGCCATATCGCCACCCGACACGACCACGTCGCGCACCTGCGGTGTCCGTCGGAGATATTCGAGCATCTCCTCCCAGCGGTCGTTCTGCTTGGTCTCGAACTTGTACTTCAAGACCTGCAGCGTGTCGTTGCCGACCAAATCCATCCGCGTGCAGTGCCCGCAGTATTGCGGGCAGGTGGGGATGAGCTCGGCAAGGACCTTCGTCGGGTAGCGGTGGGTGAGCCCTTCCACCGCCCACATGTCGGCTTCGTGGAGCGAGTCGCGCGAAGACATGGGGTGACTCGTCCATTGCGTCTGACGCTCGCTGAACGCGGG
>JAYUAK010000182.1:0-1905 GCA_043741335.1 Actinomycetota bacterium | reverse complement strand
TCGAGACAGATCTATTGAACAGTCACGTCGAGATGCATCCCCTGGTGGTAGTGCCCGGGCAGGTTGCAGAAGAACACGTAGTGACCGGGTGGGAGGTCGACCGTCACCGTGACCGAAGCGCTCGCATTCAAGTCGCCCGACTCCCCGAGGTTCTTGCCGCCCTTGTCCTCGTTGATGCGGTCTTGTTCCCCCTCGAAGGATGTGATCGGGATGTCCGCCGAAAGCGTGTCCGTTTGGAACACCACGAACTCATGCGTCGTGGTGCCCGTGTTCGTCACGGCGAACGTGACCGGGCCGGCCGGGATCGTCGTCGGCGCATTCACGCTCCACTCTTGCACCGTTACCGGAACGTTGGTGGTCCCCGTGGCGGGAGCCGGGGCCGATGTCGTTGTCGCTGCCGCGGTTGGCGAGGCTGAACTGCCTGAGCTAGAGCACGCAACCCCGACGAGCACCAATGAAACTGGTAGCAAGACCGCCAACCCTCTGAATACCCTCATCTGTCCTCCTCTGTTCTCCGCTGCTTACTTACTAGGAAGTCTGCGTGGCACACGGGATCCACGGCCAGGGCGAAGGCCCCCTCCTTGGGGGGTCGTTCGGCCGGGACTCGCGGATCCGCCGCTTTGATAAGGCCACTCACCCAGACGTCTTACCGACCGGACCTCTCGGCGTTCCTAGCGAGCAAGGGCGAAGGCGGGGTCACTACGGGATGGGCGTGCATCAAGACTTCTCGGTGACGGTAGTAGCGCCAGTGCTGCCAAGCGGTGTCGCAGTCGACGGAAAAAGGAGTCAGGTGCCAGCCCTACGCTCTTTCGAGCATCAATCGGTTGACACGACTCAACTTGGGTTAGGCCAGATGGTCATCCCCGAACGTCCGGCGTTCCTCGATCGCACCGGTCGGCCCGAGGACCAGGATCTCGCACGGCTGATCCGCCTTCGCGCGGTTGATGGCGACGGCTACGGCGTGGGTTCTGCTGGGCAGGCTCGCGAGGTCGACGTCGTCGTGGCGCACGATCCAATCACGGCCTCTCGACATCACCCAATACGTGTTGCGCTCCACCGCAACATCCTCGCACCAGATAGCTCCAAGGCGGTGTGATCGGAGCGACCGTCTCGGGCGCGTGAGCTTCCTGTGGATCCATGGCATCATCCCCGCCATGGCGAACCCGGCGATCCTCGTGGAAGGCCTCACCAAGCACTACGGCGACGTGGTCGCGCTCGACGGGATCGATTTCGAGGTGCCGGCCGGTTCGGTGTTCGGTCTGCTCGGGCCCAACGGAGCCGGGAAGACCACCGCGGTGCGCGTGCTGGCGACGGTTCTGCAGCCCGACGGCGGACGGGCGGAGGTCCTCGGGCACGACGTGGTGAAGGAAGCAGACGCGGTGCGTCTGAGGATCGGTCTCGCCGGCCAGTCCGCGGCCGTCGACCCGAACCTCACCGGTCGCGAGAACCTGCGGCTGATCGGCAAGCTCGCCCAGCTCGCCCGCCCGTCCATCGCGCCCCGTGCCGCCGAGTTGCTCGAGCGATTCGAGCTCTCCGACGCGGCGGACCGTCCGCTGCGCACGTATTCGGGCGGGATGCGGCGTCGACTCGACGTTGCGGCCGCGCTCGTACAGAAGCCACTGGTCCTCTTCCTGGACGAGCCGACCACCGGCCTCGACCTGCACAGTCGCAACGAGCTGTGGGAGATGATCCGCGAGCTGGTCGCCGACGGGACGACCGTCCTGCTGACGACGCAGTACCTGGAGGAGGCCGACCGTCTCGCGCAGCGCGTTGCCGTTGTCGACGGCGGTCGCGTGATCGCGAACGGCACCCCCTCGGCGCTGAAGGCTCAGTTGGGGAGCACCGTGATCGAGATGGACATGGGCGACGAAACGAGGTCTTCTCGTGCGATCGAGCTGCTCTCGA
>JAYUAK010000181.1:0-4691 GCA_043741335.1 Actinomycetota bacterium | reverse complement strand
GGGCCGTCCGGGTTAGGATTCCGCGCGGGGGAGGCTCGAGCCCACCCCGGACGTGTGCCAGGAGGGAGAGCGACGTGGGAACGACCAAGGACATCGTGAGCCGGCTCGCGAACGTGCCGCTGTTCTCTGATTGCTCGCAGCGCGACCTGCAGACGGTCGCTCGGGCGGTGCGGGAGATCTCGCACCCGGCCGGAACCGTCATCGCTCGCGAGGGCGAGCCGGGCATCGGCCTGTTCATCCTCCTCGATGGCACGGCCGAGGTTTCGATCGGCGGCCGGAAGAAGGCCACGCTCGGGCCGGGCGAGTTCTTCGGCGAGATCGCGCTGCTGGACGGCGGGCCACGCACCGCCACCGTGACGGCGAAGACCAACGTCAACCTCCTGGGTCTGACGGAATGGGTGTTCCGCGGGCTCATGTCGGAGCATCCGTCGATCGCCCTGAAGACCCTTCAACAGATGGCCGGGCGCCTGCGGGCGGCGACGAAGGCCGCTACGGCCTGAGCCGCTTTCCATCCATCCCCGACGGCCCGCCCTCGGAGGCGCTGTCCATGAGCGATGCGCCGAAGGATGTGCCAAGAGATCTGCAAGACCTCGCGACGTCGCGAGCGGAACGGCGTGCAGCGAAGGATTTCTCCGGCGCCGACGAGCTCCGCGACCAGATCGCTGCGGCGGGCTGGACGGTGCTCGACGAACCCGGTGGTTGGCGGCTGGAGCCGGCCGCGCTCAAGGTGCCCGAGTCCCTCACCACTCGCCTGCGCGCACAGGACGTCACCTCCATACTCGACCAACCGGCTTCCGCCGACCTCTCGATCCATTGGGTCGTCGAAGGTTGGCCCGACGACGTTCGTCGCGCCATCGCGTCCTTCCGCGCGAACGCGGGTGGGCGCGACATCCACTACGTCGTGGCCGACGTCACCGGTGAGGGGCCGGGAGGCTGGGGCGATGATGTCGAGGTCGTAGCGCTCGAGGACGGCACCGGTTGGGGCGCCGCGCGCAACGCCGGCCTCAAGCGCTCGCGTGGTCGTGTCGTGTTGGTGATGGACGGATGCGTCGAGGTGACCGGCGAGGCTGTCGGCCCGCTGGAAGCGGCCCTGGCCGATCCGACCGTCGGCGTCTGCGGTCCCTTCGGGATCGTGACTCCCGACCTCCGCGAATTCGAATCGACGGACGGCCCCGAGTGCGACGCGATCGAGGGCTACTGCATGGCGTTCCGGCGCGAGATCCTCACGACCGCCGGTCTGTTCGACGAGAAGTTCCGCTGGTACCGAACGGCCGATATCGAGTATTCGTTCCGGATCAAGGACCTGGGCCTGCGCGCGGTGGTGGTTCCCGTGCCCGTGGAACGCCATGAGCATCGGATGTGGTTCCAGACGCCGCCCGCCGAACGCGCGAAGTGGTCCAAGCGGAACTTCTACCGGTTCCTGGACAAGTGGCGCGACCGCTACGACCTCACGGTGTCAGGGGAACCGCCGCCGCACGAGCATCATGAAGACCACGAACATCATGAGTCGCACGAGCACGGACCCTAGTCCGTAACGGACTAGTCGACCGACGGCATCGGCGGCGTGGGGGGCGTCGATCCGCCTGCCGTCGCGAGCGCAGCCTCTTCGCGCAGCTGCGTCTTGTGCGCCTTGCCGTTGGGCTGCACCGACGCCGGGTCCGGGATCGGTTTCGTCCCGGAGGCGTAGGCCTCGAGATCGTCCCCGTCGAGCGTCTCGGTGACGAGCAGGAGTGCGGACAGCTTGTCCAGCAGGTCGCGTCGCTCGATGAGGATGCGTTCCGCGCGGTCGTGCGCCTGGTTCAGCAGGCGATTGACCTCCTGGTCGATCAGCTCCGCGGTGCGCCCCGAGATCTTCGGTGCGTTGAACATGGAGCTGGCATCCTCGTGGCCGAGCGACAGCGGCCCAACCTTCTCGCTCATGCCGTACTCCGCAACCATCGCGCGCGCGACCTGGGTGGCGCGCTCCAGGTCGTTCTGGGCACCGGTCGAGACCTCGGCGAAGCAGAGCTCCTCGGCGACGCGACCGCCCATCGCGAACGCGAGCATGTCTTTCAGCTCGGGTTCGGTCGCCAGGTAGCGATCTTCGAGCGGCCGCACCATGGTGAGTCCGAGGGCCGCCGTGCCGCGCGGGATGATCGTGACCCGGTGGACCGGGTCGAGGTTCTCGCTGTAGTGGGCGACGAGCGCATGTCCCATCTCGTGGCTCGCAACGCGGACGCGTTCCTTCTCGCTCATCACGCGAGACCTGCGTTCCAGGCCCATGCTGGCGCGGTCGATCGCCTCTTCGAGCTCTTCTTCCGTGACCGAGTTCTTCTCACGACGTGCGGCCAGGAGCGCGGCTTCGTTCACCACGTTCTCGAGGTCGGCGCCGGTGAAGCCGGGGGTGCGCGACGCGATCGTGCGCAGCTGGACGTCGGGGTCGAGCGCGACCCCGCGCGCGTGCACACGCAGGATCTCTTCGCGGCCGCGGAGGTCGGGCCGGTCGACGACGACCTGCCGGTCGAAGCGACCGGGTCGCACGAGCGCAGCGTCCAGGACATCGGGCCGGTTCGTCGCCGCCATGATGATGACGCCCTTCGACGAGTCGAAGCCGTCCATCTCGACCAGAAGCTGATTGAGCGTCTGCTCGCGTTCGTCGTGGCCGCCGAAACCCGCGCCCATCGCGCCGGCGCGGCCTTTGCCGATCGTGTCGATCTCGTCCAGGAAGATCAGCGCCGGTGCCTTCTCCTTCGCCTGCTGGAAGAGCTCGCGCACGCGCGCGGCGCCCAGACCCACGAACATCTCCACGAACTCCGAGCCCGACATGAAGAAGAACGGGACGTTGGCTTCGCCGGCCACGGCTCGCGCTAGGAGTGTCTTGCCGCAGCCGGGAGGTCCGAGCAGCAGCACGCCCTTCGGGATGCGTCCGCCCAACCGTTGGTACTTCTTCGGGTTCTTCAAGAAGTCGACGATCTCGCCGAGCTCCTCCTTCGCCTCGTCGACGCCGGCGACGTCGTTGAAGTTGGTCTTCATCTCCTTGCGGTCGTAGATCTTCACCTTGTTGCGGCCCAGGTTGAGCGCCGCGTTCGCGCCTCCGCCCATCCGTTTGAACACGAAGTAGTAGATGAGGATCATCACCAGCGCGAACGGAAGGATGTTGACCAGGAGGCTCGTGAGGAGGTTGGGCGTCGAGAACTCGTACGAGACATTCTTGGAGTCGAGGAACTGGGTGAACGCGATGTCGGTCTGGAAGTTGGCGGAGAGCGTGGTGGAGAAGTTGACTTCGTTGCCGCCACGATCCTTGAAGGTCCCCGAGATGTCCGACGAGCCGATCGTGATCGTCCCCGTGAGGCTGCCGTCGTTGACGTGGGTGATGAACTCCGAATAGGAGAGCGCGGTCGTGTTCGCGCTGGAGAGGTAGCTCTTGAAGATCAGGAGACCGAAGAACAGCAGGGGGATCGCGAGCCACGGGCTGAACTTCGGGCGTGGCGTGCCGGATCCCCCGGAGCCACCCTCGGGCGTCCAGCGGTTCCGCTTCGGTCCCTTGTTGTCGTTGTCGGGCACTCGGCCATCTTCCCACCCCCTTTCGAGATACGACACCCCTAGCTGTCATCGGGGATACTGCCGGAGATGCCCGTGACCGGTGAGACCGCCAGGCCGATCGACGACGCCGTCCTGAGCGAGCGGTTCGAGCGAGACGTCCTGCCGCTCTTGCCGAGCCTCTACGGCGCTGCGCTGCGGATGACGCGCAACCCGACCGATGCCGAGGACCTGGTGCAGGACACCTACCTTCGCGCCTTCCGAGGGTTCGGTGGGTTCCAGGAGGGGACGAACCTGAAGGCCTGGCTCTACCGCATCTTGACGAACAGCTTCATCAACACCTACCGGAAGAAGCAGCGCGAGCCGCAGATCGTCGAGGGTCCCGATGACCTGGACGAGTGGTACCTCTTCGACAAGCTCGGCGGTCGAAACGTGGAGTTGTCCGCCGAGACCGAGGTGCTCGACCGGATCCCCGACGAGGCCGTGAAGGCCGCCCTGGAGTCGCTTCCCGAGAACTTCCGGCTCCCCGTTCTGCTTGCCGACGTCGAGGGGTTCAGCTACAAGGAGATCGCAGAGATCATGGAAACGCCGATCGGCACCGTGATGTCGCGCCTGCATCGGGGAAGGAAAGCCCTCCAGAAGGCGTTGTGGGACACGGCCAAGGAGCGGGGATTGATCGATGAGTGACTGCGGACCAGACTGCACGCAAACGCTGCGCGAGATCGAGAGTTTCCTGGACGGCGAGCTCACCGTCGACGTCCAGACCATGGTCGAGCTCCATCTGAGCGGGTGCAATCCCTGCATGGATCGATCGGAGTTTCGCCGTCATCTCAAGGAGATGATCGCCGCGAAGTGCACCGGCGACGCTCCGTCCCCCGAGCTCGTTGTTCGCATCAAAGCGTTGATCCAAGAACACGACACGCCCACGGCGTGACCCGGGAGGTCGAAGCGATGAACGAGCTGGGAACCGTTCTGGGCATCTGGGCTCATCCCGACGACGAGACCTACCTGACCGCAGGGCTGATGGCGCAGGCGGTCCGCGACGGGCGGCGCGTCGTGTGCGTGACTGCGACGCGGGGCGAGGGCGGTTCGATGGACGAGGAACGCTGGCCGTCCGCGACCATGGGCCAGGTCCGTGAGGCCGAGCTGATGCGGTGCTTCGAGATCCTGGG
>JAYUAK010000180.1:0-1915 GCA_043741335.1 Actinomycetota bacterium | reverse complement strand
ACGATCACGATCAGGTTGCCGCTCATGCCGCGCGGCATGGACAGCATCCTGAAAGTCAGGTTCCGGTACCGGCTCTCCGACGGGCATTTGACGTTGGGGGTCCGGATCATCGACAAGGAGGGTTTGTGGCGTGGCGCAGTCGACGAAGAGGTCGGGAAGGTCCGTGCCGCGACCGGGGCGGAGCCCGTCTACGGGTACGTCGTCTGACCTTATCGTCGTCAGGGGCCTCGAGCGCGGCGACGATGTCCGTCGCCGCGCCGTGCTCCTACTCGCGATGTGCGGCCTCGCCCCGGACATCACCGACGAGGAGGCCCAAGAGGAGGCGGACGCGCGACTCGACATCGCCGATTTGGGCCGTATTCTGCTGAACCCCGGTGACGAAATGACGCTCGCTGAGTTGCGCGTCAAGCGTGCGTACCGACTGGAGCATGGTGGCGCGCAAACCGATGTCCTCGACGACATCGAACGCAGAATCAGGCACCTGGAGTTGATGGATAAGTGGACGACGATCCCGGTATCCTCGGAATGGTGACCACAGCCCGGAAGAGCGTCCCGCCCGTGTTCGGCGTCGAGGCGCAGGAGGCGTTCTTGCAGCTCGTCGGCGAGGGGTGGCCGCCGGCCAGGGCGGCGACGGCGATCAAGGTGAAGATCCGGACGATCGAGTCGAAGAAGGCGCGTGACAAGGACTTCGCGGAGGAGTACCGCATCGCGCGGCGCGCCGGGGCGGAAGTTCTCCTCGAGGAGATGCAGCGGCGGGGCGTGGAGGGGTTCCTCGAGCCCGTGTTCTACCAGGGCGCGATCGTTGGTCACACCCGGAAGTATTCGGATCGGACGCTCGTGGAGCTCGCGAAGGGTGCGGTCCCCGAAATGTTCGACACGCGAACGCAGGTCGACGTGCATGTCACCGCCGCGCTGACCGTCGAGAGCTTGGTGCAGCTCCGGGCCGTCGGCCGGGACGAGTTGACGCACGCAGAGCTTGAGCGCCTCGCGGATGAGATGGTCGATGTGCATGAGGGGAAGGCCGCCGCAGAAATCCCGGCCGTGACGTCGTGAGCACCGATGGTCGGATGATCGCCTGGATCGTTGAGACAGCAGATCCGTTGGGGCGCGGGATCATCGTCGACCGGCGAATGCGCCCGCATCACCCCGTCGCAATACGCCTCTCGGGGTGTTGGGCTGGCTATCGATATTGCCGCGACGCGAACGCGACTGTTCATCCCCGGCCACTGGACGGCCCGGCTGTCCGGCACCCGTTGTCGACGGACTCGTTGTTGATGCTGTTGCTTGAGCCTGATTTGCTATGACGCTCGCGATCGAGCAGGTCCGCACCGAAGTAGACCTGGTCGCGACGTCCCCGATCGTGCTGTCGAAGTTCGCGAAGATGGTCGTCGGCGAGAAAGTCGACGAGGATGGTGTCGAGTTGTTCGAGGGCGTGTCGAAACGCCTCGTGCTGTGGCCGCACCAATGCGAGGTTCTGCACGCATTGATGCGCCGCCGGATGATCGTGATCGTGAAGGCCCGGCAACTTGGGATCACCTGGGTCCTCGCGATCTACGCCCTGTGGTATGCGATGACGCACCCGGGGTCGAACGTGATGATCGTGTCGATCGGTGAGCGTGAGGCGAAAGCCGTCATCCGCCGGATCTTGTGGCTCTACAACAGCCTCCCGCACGCGATCCGGGCTGCGTACCCGATGCCCCGCAAAACGGCGGAGCAGCTCGAGTTCACGCACGCGTCGGGCAGTGCGCTGATCCAGTCGATCCCGTCGGGGAACGCAGCCGGGCGTGGCGAGACCGTCGACGTGCTGATGATGGACGAGGGCGCGCACTGGGAGGACGCTGAGACGCGGTTGGCGTCGCTGCTTCCGACGTCGGGTGACATCGGGCAGACGATCTTCGCGTCGACTGCGAAGGGG
>JAYUAK010000179.1:0-4712 GCA_043741335.1 Actinomycetota bacterium | reverse complement strand
CCGGCCCCGTACCCTTAGGGGACGGGGCGTAGCGCAGC
The DNA here is from genome assembly GCA_043741335.1 of Actinomycetota bacterium. GTDB lineage: Bacteria > Actinomycetota > UBA4738 > UBA4738 > HRBIN12 > JBBQVZ01. The sequence goes on along the minus strand of JAYUAK010000179.1, from coordinate 4,674 downwards.
CTGGCTAGCGCGCGTGCTTTGGGAGCACGAGGTCGCGGGTTCGAGTCCCGCCGCCCCGACCACGATCGGCACGTTGCATCGCGATCCACGTTCCTCAGGTGGCACTCCGCGTCTCCCAGGGACTTCCCAGGGAACGCGGCTAAGGTTCGACCATGGACGGTCAACGGATCCTGGTCGTGGATGACGAGCCGCGCATCACGGACCTCGTCGCGATGGCGCTTCGGTACGAGGGATTCGACGTGGAGACCGCCGCGACCGGGCGTGCGGCGCTGAAGGCCGTCGAGGACTTCCGTCCCGCGCTCGTGGTGCTCGACGTGATGCTTCCGGATATGGACGGGTTCGCCGTGACCGAGCGGCTCGCGGCCGACCGAATCAAGGTGCCGATCCTGTTCCTCACCGCGCGCGATGCGGTGGAGGACAAGGTCCGAGGACTGACGCTCGGTGGCGACGACTACGTGACCAAGCCGTTCAGCCTGGAGGAGCTCGTAGCGCGGATCCGTGCCCTGCTGCGCCGGACCGATCCCGCCGCCGGAGAAGGGCCGATCATGTTCGCGGATCTGGAGTTAGACGATCAGACGCATGAGGTTCGTCGCGCAGGGGCGCAGATCGAGCTCACCGCCACCGAGTTCCGCCTGCTGCGGTACCTGATGCAGAACGCGCCCCGCGTGCTGTCGAAGGCGCAGATCCTCGACCACGTGTGGAACTACGACTTCGGCGGCGACGCGAATATCGTCGAGACGTACGTCAGCTACTTGCGAAGGAAGGTGGACGGTCTGGGGGTACCGCTGATCCACACGGTGCGCGGCGTGGGGTATCGGCTGATCGCGCCCCGAGCGCCGGCATCGAGCACGACTGGAAAGTGACGACGTGACGCTCAGGGTTCGACTGACCGCGGTGCTCGTCATCCTGGTGGCGGTCGGGCTCTTGGCGTCGGACGTGGCGACCTACACCGCTCTCCGCTCGTATCTGGTGAACCGCATCGACCAGCAGCTCCTCTCATCCCCTCACCAGGTCTTGTTCGCGTTGAGCTCACCGGATTTCCCCGGTGGGGGACCGGGGCCCGGCGGCGACTCCGCCCTGCCGGCGGGGACCTACGCCGTCATCTTGGACGCCTCGGGAGCTGCGGTGGGCCATCCATTCGCTCCGAGCTACGGCGGTCCTGCACCCTCCCCACCCGATCTTCCGAAGAAGATCGACGCTGGTACCCTGGCGCAGCCGACGCTCTTCTCGGTCGGAGCGAAGAGCGGTGATGGTCCCGGATACCGGGTCATCGCTCTCGGACTCACCGATGGCTCCACGCTCGTCGTGGCGATCCCTTTGACGGAGCTCGCGAAAACGCTCCAGCGGCTCCTGATCATCGCCGGATCGGTGACCCTGGGGGTGATCTTGAGCATGGCGCTCCTTTCCATGTTGACCGTCCGCCGCGGCCTTCGCCCGCTGGAGCGCATCGAGGTGACCGCCGAAGCGATCGCCGCGGGGGATCTTTCGCGACGGGTCGAACAGACGGATCCGCGCACCGAGGTGGGTCGGCTGGGCGCCTCGCTCAACGTGATGCTCGGCCGGATCGAAGAGGCGATGGACGAGCGTCGAGCGTCGGAGGAGGCGCTCCGACGGTTCCTGGCCGATGCCTCGCACGAGCTTCGGACCCCGCTCACGTCGATCCGCGGGTACGCAGAGTTGTTCCGCCGCGGTGCATCCGACGATCCCGCCGACACGGCGCTCGCGATGCGTCGCATCGAACAAGAGGGCGAACGCATGGGTGTGCTCGTGGAGGACCTCTTGTTCCTCGCCAGAGCGGGGCAGGGGCGTCCGATCGCGCACGAGCCGGTGGATCTGATGCGCGTGGCCGCAGATGCGGTCCACGATGCCCGAGCCGTCGACCCGTCGCGCCTGATCGAGCTCGTGGCTCCCGATGCGTTGTCGGTGATCGGCGACGAGGGACGCCTGCGGCAGATCTTCGCGAACCTGCTGTCGAATGTGCTGACACACACGCCCGCGGGCACGGCGGTGGCCGTGCGTGTCCAGGCGATCGAGGGATGGGCCGAGCTCGAGGTGACCGACGAAGGCCCGGGCCTCACCGCGGACGAGGTCGCGCACGTCTTCGAGCCGTTCTACCGAGCGGATCCCGCCAGGGGGCGCGTTCGCGAAGACGAGCCGATGGAGGAGGGGAACGGAACCGGTCTGGGGTTGGCCATCGTCGCGGCCATTGCGGAGGCGCACGGCGGAAGCGCCGGTGTGACGAGCGCGCCGGGCCAGGGAGCCACGTTCCGCGTCCGTCTGCCCGTCGAAGGAGCTACACCAAGCGACGATCCGTTGCCCACCGCGTCAACTCGTGACGGTTCGTGAGCTGGAGCTTCCGTAGGACCGACGAGACGTGGGTCTCGATGGTCTTCACCGAGATGTGGAGGTCCCTGGCCGCTTCGCGATAGGTGTATCCGCGTGCGATGAATCGCAGCACCTCGCGTTCGCGGGCGGTGAGTTGGTCGACCTCCGGGTCGATCGGAGGCGCCGCGCCGGCGAACGCGTCCAGGACGAACCCTGCCAGACGTGGTGAGAAGACGGCGTCGCCTTCGTACACACGCCGAACCGCGTTCCCGAGCTCCTCCGGACCGATCGTCTTCGTCACGTAGCCGCGCGCGCCCGCGCGGATTGTCGCGATCACGTCCTCAGCGGCGTCGGAGACTGACAGCGCGAGGAACCGTGTCTCGGGAGACGTGCGCGAGGCGGCCTCGATCACTTGTGCGCCGGTGCCGTCGGGCAGATGTACATCCAGGAGCACCACGTCGGGTTTCTCTTCGCCGATCCCCTCGATCGCGGAAGTAGCGTCGCCGGCTTCGCCCACGATCTCGACGTCACTCGCGAGCTCCGATCGAACGCCGGCGAGGAAGAGGCGATGATCGTCGACGAGGAACACGCGGATGCGGGGCTCTCTCATCCGGCTCGCCGGGGTACCCGGAGTCGGACCTCGGTTCCGCGTCCAGGCGCCGTGACGACCGCGGAGGAGCCGCCGTTGCGTTCCATCCGCCCTTCGATCGAATCGGCGATGCCACGCCGGTCAGGCGGCACCGTGGCCGGGTCGAAGCCTGTGCCCTGATCGCGGACGAATACGGTGACCTCCCCGTCGTCAGCTTCGACGAACACGGACACAGCGTGAACGCCGGCATGCGTCGCGGCGTTGAGCATCGCCTCACGCGCGGCGAACACCAATGCCTGAACCTGATCATCTAACCGGCAATCGCCGACCGTCACGACGTCGATCGCCACTCGGTGTGTCCGCTCGATGTCCGCAGCCGCGTCGTTCACGGCAGTGGACAACAACGTGTGGTCGGCCGCACGCGGACCGCCGTAGAGCCATGTGCGCAGCTCGCGTTCCTGTGACCGCGCCAGGCTCGTCATCTCTCGAGGCTCGCCGCTCCGCTGGATGAGCGCGAGCGTCTGGAGCACCGAGTCGTGGAGGTGCGCGGCGACCTCTGCGCGCTCCTGCGAGCGGATGCGCTGACGCCGTTCCTCGGTGAGTTGTCGTCCGAGCCGCCAGAACCATGGGCCGACGACGACCCCGACGCCGATCAATGCGGCCGTCGCTGCCAGGGGGGCGTTGCGCTGCAGGCTGTCCGCAGGCCCGTTGGATCGAAGGAACTGCCACAGCCCGGCGAGCATGAGAATCCCGCCGAGGACGAGCCGAACACGAGGAGCGCTACCCGTCACGATGCCCTGCGAGCGATCGGGGAGACGCCGCAGCAAGCGCGACCACCGGGCGCGCTCGGCGTCGTCGCCGCGTGTCCAGATCACTGCCGAGCCCATCGACACGAGAACAGCGGGCCAGACGAGTCCGTCGCCGAACCACAGACCGATCGATCGGAGCAGGAGCAACACGCCGAGCACGACGAGCCCGATCGCCACGGCTTGGCGGAGACTCGTTCGAGACGGCGCCGGCGACGTCGCCCCCGACACCGCCTTGTCGGACACCAGGTAGGCCGCGAGGTACAGGACGAAGCCGATCCCGGCTGCCAGCGAGAGCGCGACGAAGGCAAGGCGCACCACGGTGGGGTCGACGCTCAGTCGCTCGCCCAGGCCGCCCGCCACCCCGGTGAGCACGCGATCGCGGGCGCTGCGCTCGAACATGGCCCATCGCTGCGGCTGGGGGGGTTCGCTCTGCGGTGCCGGGGGAGCGTCTGCCGTTCGGTTCACGATGCCTCGCCTGGTCCGGGGACGCGATGTTCTCACAGGGGTCTCTCGTGCGGTATCGGGGGGATACCCGGGTTTCTGGTGTTCGGTCTCAGGGGCGAACCAGGGTCGTTCCCCGATGGCGGACCGGGATGGAACAAGCACGATATCGGCCATGCAGCCAACCGCCCCGACGACGCGCCGCGGGCTCGTCCGGCGTCCCACAGGTCGGCTGTTCGCGGGTGTCGCCGGTGGTCTGGCCGACGCGACCGGTACCCACGTGGCCTGGTGGCGGCTTGGATTCGCGTTCCTCGCACTCGTCGGTGGACTGGGCGTGGCGATCTACCTGATCCTTTGGGTCGTGATGCCGCGCGCCGATCTTCCCCGGTCGGGGAGCGAGCGGATCGCCCATCGCTTCCCCGGCATGCCCGGCTGGCTCGGCGTTGCTCTGCTCGGGTTCGGTGCGCTCCTCTTGATCGGCCACTTCTGGCCGATCGGGGTGCTTCCCCC
>JAYUAK010000178.1:0-10935 GCA_043741335.1 Actinomycetota bacterium | reverse complement strand
GATCTCGACCGGTCTCGCACGCCCCGACTACTTCGACTGGCCCGCCGCGCTCACGGAGATCGTGGACAACTTCCGGCCCGACCTGGTTGTGATCATGCTGGGCGAGAACGACAACCAAGCGTTGCGGACGCCTGCCGGCCATGAGGAAACGCCGGTCGGCACGTTCGACTGGCCGCAGGCGTACCAGCAGCGCGTCAGCGACTTCATGCATCTGGCGACCTCGAAGGGTGCGCGCGTCGTGTGGGTCGGCCTGCCCATCGTGAGCGACCAGGGGCGCTGGGGCATCATCGAGCGTCAGAACACCTTCTTCGAAGGAGCCGCGGACCTGGTGAACGACGTGGCTTACCTGGACACATGGGATCTGTTCTCGGGAACCGATGGGGGCTACACCGCCTACTACCGGGACGGCAGCGGGGTCCAGCTGGTGCGCGAGGGAGACGGCCTGCACTTCAACGCCGCGGGCTACGAGCTCCTCGCTCGCGCCGTCGCCGAGATGGCCCGCACGACGTTCAAGCTCACTCCGCGCGCCATCGCGGACTAGCGTTCAGCTCAGCGGTTTGGTCAGGAACGCCATGACGGCGCCGACCGGGATCGGCGTCCCGTCGTCGTCGAACAGGTTCGTGCTGAAGATGAACGGTCCGTGTGCGCGGAGGAAACCGAGCTTCTCGTAGACGAGCTCCGCCGGCCCGGCGCCGAGGCCGACGTCGACCGTCATCCCGATTCTCGTCATCCCCCGCGCCAGCGCGGCGTACTCGAGCTCACGGACCAGCCCGGTGCCGATGCCCCTGCGTCGGGCGTCCTCGACGACGCTCACGTCGCGGATCTCGGCACAGGCTTCACGCTCGGCAGAGGTGGACCACTCTTCGTGTCCCGGGAACAGCACCATCGCCTTGCCGACGGGACGCTCTGCATCCCACGCGACGAGCTGCACCATCTCGTCCCGACCCTGGGCCGCCAGGCGCTTCGCGTATTCGGTCGCGTTCCACGCCGGCATGCCGGCCGTAAACGCCGCCAACTCCTCTTCGCGCAGACGAGCGATCCGAACGTCGAAGCCGGCCTTCACACCTGGATGGGTACGTCGGGCAGGTTGGCGAGCGCCGCTTCCTCGTCCGCGGGATTGAACTCCACCTCGGGGAGCCGGCCGTTGAGGTAGTCGTCGTAGGCCTGCATGTCGAAATGCCCGTGTCCGCAGAGATTGAACAAGATGACCCGCTCCTCGCCTGCCTCGCGTGCAGCGATGGCTTCGTCGATCGCGCCGAGGATCGCGTGCGCCGGCTCGGGCGCCGGGATGATCCCCTGCGTCTTGGCGAACTGCACCGCAGCGCCGAAGATCTCGTTCTGCGTGTAGGCCTTCGCTTCCATGTACCCCGCACGCACCAGGAGCGAGAGCGACGGTGCGTCGCCGTGATAGCGCAGACCGCCGGCATGCACGGGCGCGGGCACGAAGTCGTGCCCCAGCGTGTACATCGGGACGATCGGCGCGATCTGCGCCGTGTCGCCGTAGTCGTAGGCGAACGTCCCCTTCGTGAGCGTGGGGCATGCGGCCGGCTCCGTCGCCACGAACCGCATGTCCGGAGTATCGCCGCGGAGCTTGCCGGCCATGAACGGGTAGGAGATCCCCGCGAAGTTCGAGCCGCCCCCGACACAGCCGACGATGACATCCGGCTGCTCGCCGGCCATCTCCATCTGCTTCTGTGCCTCCAGCCCGATGACCGTCTGATGCAAAAGCACGTGGCCGAGCACGCTCCCAAGCGCGTAGTTCGTGTCGTCATGTGTCGCGGCGTCTTCGACGGCCTCGCTGATCGCGATGCCGAGCGATCCGGTCGAATCGGGGTGCGCCTCCAGGATCGAGCGACCCGAGTTCGTCTCCTTCGAGGGGGAGGCGATCACATTGGCACCGAACGTCTCCATGAAGATCCGTCGGTAGGGCTTCTGGTCGTAGGACGCACGAACCATGTACACCGTGCACTCCAGACCGAAGAAGCTGCACGCCATCGCCATCGACGAGCCCCATTGCCCGGCGCCGGTCTCCGTGGCGATCCGGCGGACCCCCGCTTCCTTGTTGTAGTACGCCTGCGGGACCGCGGTGTTCGGCTTGTGCGACCCCGCCGGCGACACCCCCTCGTACTTGAAGTAGATGCGCGCCGGCGTCTTGAGCGCTTTCTCCAAGCGCGTCGCGCGGAACATCGGCGTCGGCCTCCACAACCGGTAGATGTCGATGACCGGGCCGGGGATGTCGATCCACTGCTCGGTGGAGACCTCCTGCATGATCAACGACTCGGGGAACAGCGGCAGCAGATCCGCGGGGCCGATCGGCTCCTTCGTCATCGGGTTCAGCGGCGGAAGCGGTGTGATCTTCTGTGCCAGGTCGGGCATGATGTTGAACCAGGCTGTCGGCACGTCCTCGGGTCGCAGGTCGAATCGGGTGCGCGGCTCGGTCATTGGAGAAGCCTCCCTCCGGATGCGGCGTCGGGGCGCGAGCCTACCCCGTGGGCCGGCGCGGGAACAGTGGCAGCGCTCTGCGGGAATCGAATGATGCGTGGGAGGATGGGCCGGGCGCTGCAACCTCCCGGACGTTCCATGCGTCAGAGGGCGGGGTATCTCCGCCCCGACCATCGACCGACCGCTGGGAGACGCATGTCAGCTCCACATCGTCGCCGTTTCGGTGTCATCGCCTTCGCTCTTACGATCGCCCTCGCCGCAACCGGCGCGCTCTTCGCCCCGGTGGCCCAGGCCACGGGGAGCACCCCGTCTATCCGTTTGGTTGCCGGCGCCACCAAGGTGACGGTCAAGCGCCCCCCGGGTCGCCGTGCCTACTTGTCCATCGGGGCCTACGTGGCCTCGGTGGGCGGCCCGTTCGAGATCTGGGCCGACCGTCCGGACTACGACACCCCCGTTTCGGTGTGGCAGGTCGTGCGCTCCGGCGACACCATCACCAAGTTCCCGCTCCCTTCATGGGTGCAGACCGACTGGGTCGGGCTCTCGAAGTTCGTGCACGTCACGGTGACGGACGCGGACGGCAACGTCGTCCTCGACCGATATCACTCGTTCTGCCCTGGGGCCGGCGAGCTCGCCCGGATCAGCGACGACGGCCCCGATGTCACGACCTATCCGCAGTTCTGCGGCGGGAACCCATTCACGCTCGGCGCCGTGTGGGGGATCGACAGCGGCTGGTCGTCGAACATCTTCGGCTACGGATCCAACGATTCGATCAAGGGACCGGACGGCGACTACACGGCCACCATCTCCATCGCGCCCGCTTATCAGGCGCTGTTCGGCGTCACGACGGCCGACGCGACGGTCAGCGTCGACGTCACGGTGAAGACCACGAAGCACGGGTTCTGCGTCCCGTTCTGCGCGGGAGGCGGCCAGCCGGGCCACACCGACGGCCGTGTCGGCGGTCAGGGCGGTATCGCCGGTCCACCTTCGGCATCCGTGCCGATCATGACGAACCCCGATCCGAGCATCACGCCGGACCTCGTGGCGCTTCCCGCGTGGGGCATCACGATCGACCACCTACGCAAGTCGCAGAAGGACTTCCTGGACTTCGGAGCCACGGTTTGGGACAAGGGTCCATCACCGATGGTCGTCGAAGGATTCCGACGTCCGGGAGAGGCGGTCATGGACGGCTGGGAGTACTTCTATAGCAACGGGGTCCCGGTGGGCCGGGCGCCGGCAGGCGACATGATTTACGACGCCCGCCCTGGCCATCAGCACTGGCACTTCGAGCAGTTCGCGCGGTACTCGCTGCTCGGCGCCGACCAGACGCAGGTTGTTCTGAGTGAGAAGACCGGCTTCTGTTTGGCACCAACCGACGTGATCGACCTGACCGCGCCGGGTGCGGAATGGAACCCGTATTCGATCGGCCTCGGCACCGCGTGCGGCAGCGAAGGCGCGATCTGGACCCGCGAGGTGCTACCTGCCGGCTGGGGTGACACGTACTTCCAAGGTCTGCCGGGACAGTCGTTCGACATCACCGATTTGCCGAACGGCACGTACTACATCTCGGTGCAGGCCAACCCGGACGGCTTGCTCATCGAGGGCAACGCGACGAACAACACCGAGCTCCGCCAGATCATCCTTGGCGGCAAGCCCGGTCATCGGACGGTGACGGTGCCGCCGTGGCACGGGATCGACACCGAGGGCGGCAACAGCGGTGGTGGCGGAGTCGTGCCCGTCCCCGCCCCGGTGCCTGGGTCATCCCTCCACTGAGGACATGTGCCACTTGCGCGGCGCGATGAGGGCGTCGGCCTCGGCCGGACCCCATCCGCCGCGCGGGTAGCGCACCACCTGACCCGGCACGTCGAGCACCGGCTCCAGCAGCTCCCACGCGCGCTCCACCCCATCCTGGCGCAGGAAGAGCGTGTGATCCCCTTCCATCGCGCCGAGCAGCAAGAGCTCGTAAGCATCGATCACGGGTGAGGTGAACTCGCGGTCGTAGTCGAAGTCCATGGTGACGCGATCGAGGTCCAAGCCCGGACCGGGCTTTTTCGCGTTCAGCGCCAGCGTGATGCCCTCGTTCGGCTGCACCCGGATGGTGAGATGGTCGCGCTGCGGCAGGTCCATGTCGCTCCCACGGAACACGTTGAACGGGACCTTGCGGAACTTGAGCGTGATCTCGGTCGCTTTCTCCGCAAGCCCTTTGCCCGTCCGAAGGAAGAACGGGACGTCGGCCCACCGCCAGTTGTCGATCTCGACCTGGAGCGACGCGAAGGTCTCGACGTTCGAGCCGTCGGAGACGCCGGGCTCGGACCGGTACCCGTCGTACTGCCCGCGGACCAGCCGTGTGGGATCGCAGAGCTGCGCCGAGCGGAGCACCTTCACCGTCTCGTCCCGCAAGCGATCGGGTTCGAACGACACGGGTGGCTCCATGGCCAGGAACGTCATCATCTGGAACAGGTGCGTCGAGACCATGTCGCGAACGGCCCCCGTCTGCTCGTAGAACGGACCGCGACCCTCGATGCCGATCGACTCGGCGACCGTGATCTGCACGTGGTCGATGTAGCGCCGGTTCCACACGGGTTCGAACAGGCCGTTCGCGAAGCGGAACGCCAAGATGTTCTGGACGGTCTCCTTGCCCAGGTAGTGGTCGATGCGGAACACCTGAGACTCGTCGAACACGGCGTGGATACAGGCATTCAGCTCGCGCGCGCTCTGCAGGTCGCGCCCGAACGGCTTCTCGAACACGATCTTCGCGTTCTTCTGCAGACCCGCTTCGCCGACGCGCTTGACGATGTCGGGGTAGGCGATGGGCGGCGTCGCGCAGTAGAAGAATCGGTTTCCCTCGGTGCCGTGAGAGTCGTCGATGCCCTCCAGGTCTTCGACGACATGGTCCATTGCGCCGGAGTCGGAAAACTCGCCCGGCACGTACCGGAGGTGTTTGGCGAAATCCATCCAGACCTCGCCATCAGGTGCGCGCTTGCCGAACTTCTTCACCGCCCCGCGTGCGTGTTCGCGGAACTCCTCCTCGGTGAACTCGGTGCGCGCATAGCCCACGATCGCGAATCGCTCGGGCAGCATCCCCTCGAGATACAAGTGGAAGAACGCCGGGAGGAGCTTGCGTCTGGTCAGGTCGCCGGACGCGCCGAAGATCACGATGGCCTGCGGAGCGGATCGAGAACGACGGGCCACTTCTACGATCCGTCTTCCGGCTTCACCGCGTGGCCACCGAACTCGTTCCGCAACGCGGCGATCACCTTGGCGCTGAACGATTCGTCCTGGCGCGACGCGAACCGCGAGAAGAGCGCGAGCGCCGTGATCGGTGCCGGCACGTCCTCGTCGAGCGCAGCCTGCAGCGTCCATCTCCCCTCACCGGAGTCATCCACATATCCGCGGATGTCGGCGAGCCCCGGGTCGTTCACGAGCGCGTCATGCAAGAGCTCCAACAGCCACGACCGCACGACGCTGCCGTACCGCCAGATGCCCGCGATCGCCTCGAGATCCAAATCGAACGGGGACTTCTCCATGATCTCGAACCCTTCGCCGTACGCGGCGAGCAGGCCGTACTCGATCCCGTTGTGCACCATCTTCACGAAATGCCCTGCGCCAGAAGGACCCACGTGCGCATACCCATCGTCGGGAGCGAGGGCCAGGAAGGCCGGCTCGGCGATGGCCACTCCTTCGGGGTCACCCCCCACCATCAAGCAGTAGCCGTTCGCGAGACCCCACACGCCGCCGCTCGTGCCGCAATCCAAGAAGCGGATGCCGCCCGCGGCGAGCTGCTCGGCGCGCCGCTTCGAGTCATGCCAGTTCGAGTTGCCGCCGTCGACGATCACGTCGCCGTTGCCCAGGATCCCGCCGAGCTCGCGGACCGTCGCCTCGGTGATATCTCCGGAGGGCACCATGAGCCAGACGACCTTCGGTGCCGCGAGCTTCGAGCAGAGCTCGGCGAGCGACGACGCACCCTCCGCGCCGGCGACGACCGCGTGTTCGACGGCATCGGCCGACGGGTCGAACACCACGACCTCGTGCCCGTGCTGCTGTAACCGGACGGTCATGTTGCCGCCCATGCGCCCGAGGCCGACCATGCCGAGCTTCATACGCCTCCTCCTCCGGCCTGCACTGCGATCTCGAGCCATCCTTCTTCGGTGACCTGGGTGGCGTAGATCGGCACCGGATCCACGGCCGGCCCTTCGACCGGCTCACCGGTCTCGACGTCGAACACGCTCCCGTGGCATGGGCACTCGACCGTCGCCGTACGATCGTCGAACTCGCCCTCGGCAAGCGAACAACCGGCGTGCGTGCATTCATCCCCGAACGCGAACAACCGGTGCTCGACGTGGGCAACTGCGACCCGGCCGCCGGGCGTGTCGTATGCCCGCATCTCGCCTTCGGGGATCTCGGCGACCCCGCCTACCCGGATGTAGTCCACGAGAACACTCCTCCTATTGTGCTTGGCGGGTGTGCTTGGCGGTGTGCCGTCGCGGGAGACACTACCGGCCGTAACACATCGGGCGCTCGCTCAGCGCGCGTCCTGGACCGCTGACCAGGAGCGCTGGAAGAGCGTGACGCCACCGAGCACCGTCAGCAGGATCAGCACGGGACGCATCGCCCCCGGGATCAGCAGGCCGGCCATCAGCGCCAGGAACCGTTCGAGCCGCTGGAAGAACCCCTCGGTGAGCGCGACGCCGACCGCCTCCGCCTCCGCTCGAACGTGACTCACCGAGAGGCTGACGACGAGCGTGATCAGCGCCAGAGAAGCCTCGAGCTCCTGACCCTTCGAAGCGAGCACCCAGAAGAGGCACGAGAACAGGATCGCGTCGGAGACCCGGTCCAGGACCGAATCCATGAACGCTCCCGACCGCTTCTCTTCGCCTCGTTGGCGAGCGACGGAACCGTCGAACACATCCGAGAGTCCGGCAAAGACCAGCAGCGAACCCGCGACGAGCCAGTCGCCGGTGATGATCAGCGTGCCGACCGCGATGTTGAGGGCGAGCGAGAGCAGCGTGAGCTGCCACGGCCGGATGCCCGTCCACAGCAGGAACGCCAGGATCAGCCGGTAGGGCCAGGCGAAGATGCGCTGCATCGCACCGCCGGCGGCGCCCTCGCTCTTGCGAGGGGCTGGCATGTCCCTCACCCGCGAGGCTTCGTGGTCGAGGTTCGGCCTCGGTTCGTCCACTAGTCCATCTCAGACTAGACCACTAGCCCGTGTGCGGCACGAAGCCAACCACGACGTAGCGGAAACTGCCCCCGGGCGCCTCGTACACGAACTCCTGACCCTCGCCGACGCCCATCAGGGCGGAGCCGAACGGCGACGTCGTGGTCACGGTGCGGGCACCCGTCGCCTTCTCCTCTGCGTGCTCCGCCAACAGATACGTCTCGTCTTCGGGGTCGTCGTCGTCCAGCGGACGAACGGTCACGAGCATGCCGGGAACGACCGCGTCGGCATTGGTCGGCGCTTCGACGATCTCGGGATCGCGAAGCATCTGCTGGAGCTTGCGGATCTTCGACTCCATCAGGCCCTGTTCGTTCTTCGCGGCGTCGTACTCGGAGTTTTCGCGGATATCTCCGTGCTCGCGAGCGATCTTGATCCGCTCGGAAATATAGGGACGACCGACCTCCATGAGATCGTTCAGCTCGGCCTTCAGACGGTAGTAGGCATCGATCGTGACCTTGGCCGTCGGCTTCTGCGTGGTCGGGCGAGGCAGGCGGTTTCGGAGCTCTTCGGGAAGTTCGACCATGGTCGCGAGTCTAGCTCCCGGCCCGCCGCCCTAACGTTCCGCCCTAGAGCTCGGACCTAGAGCTCAGAGAAGTAGATGTTCTTGAGCTCGGTGTACAGCTCGGCCGCGTGCATGCCCATCTCGCGTCCGATCCCGCTCCGCTTGTAGCCGCCGAACGGCGCCTCGGTGTGAACGCTCGAGGACGAGTTCACCGAGATATTGCCGGTCCGGATGGCTTTCGAAACGCGGATGGCCCGGCCCAGGTTCTGCGTCCACACCGATCCCGACAGTCCGTAGGGCGATTCGTTGGCCATGTGGATCGCCTCCTCCTCGGTGTCGAACGCAAGGACGCACGCGACGGGGCCGAAGATCTCCTCCTGGGCAACGCGCATGTCGTTGTGGACGTCGGCGAGGACCGCCGGCCGCAGATAGAAACCGGGGCGCTCAGGGACTTCGCCGCCGGTCACTCGCCAGGCGCCTTCGTCCACACCGAGGTGGACGTAGTCCAGAGAAGTCTGGCGCTGTCCCTGTGAGATCAAGGGACCCATCTCGGTCGACTCGTCCAAAGGATCGCCCACGACGATCGAGTCGGCGCGCTTCGCGAACCGCTCGACGTACTCGTCGTAGATAGGTCGTTCGACGAAGGCGCGAGAACGAGCGCAGCAGTCCTGTCCCGCGTTGTCGAACACCGACCAGATCGACTTCTCGATGCAGCCATCCAGATCCGTGTCCGCGAAGACGACGCTCGCCGACTTGCCGCCGAGCTCGAGCGAGACACGCGTGATGTTGTTCGCCGCCTCCTGCATGACCCTGGTCCCCACCTCGGTGGAACCGGTGAAGCTGATCTTGGAGACACGAGGATCGGCGATCAGCGCTCCCGCGACAGTGGCACCGGGGCCTGGCAGGACCGAGAGGGCTCCCTCGGGCAGACCGGCTTCCGCCAAGATGTCGGCCAACGCGAGTGCCGTGAGCGGCGTCTGTGACGCCGGTTTCACGATCGCCGTGTTGCCGCACGCGAGCGCCGGCGCGATCTTCCAGGACGCGATCGCTGCCGGGAAGTTCCACGGCGTGATAAGCACGCACACGCCGATCGGCTCGCGCAACGTGACGTCGATGCCCGGTGGCACGACCGGGATCGTCTCGCCGAAGATCTTGTTCGCGGCCCCGCCCCAGTACTCGAACGTGTTCGCCACGATGTCGATCTCGCCGCGTGCGGACGAGATAGGCTTGCCGCCGTTGCGGGCTTCCATGCGCGCGAGGTCTTCGAGCCGTTCGCGGATGATGAACGAAGCCTTCGTCAGGACGCGTCCACGCTCACGTGCGCTCGTCTTCGGCCACGGTCCTTCTTCGAAGGCCCTCAGCGCCACATCGACGGTACGCCGCGCGTCCTCGGGACCGGCTTCGGCCACCTCAGCCATCGGCTCGGCCGTCCCCGGCTCGATCACCTCGAACGTCTTGCCCTCGGCGGCGGCGACTCGCTCACCGCCGACGATCAACAGCTCCGGCATGGTTGGACTCCCCTTGGATGTCGACGCCGCGATGATACGCAGGTCGGGATCTCGATCAGTTCGAAACGTAGGCCCGGGCCGCCTCCGCGAACCCGCCCCACCGCTTCGCGTGAGCGGACGGCACCACGACCCACTCCTTCATCGCTCGACCCATGCCGGACGGATCGAACAGCTCCGCCCAAGTTGAGGGCAGCCGCATGCTCGTCGCCCGTCAGCTTGAAGACGAGTGAACCTCCGTAGACGCCCGCGAAAGCCTTGCCGCCAACCTTGAGGCATGGCATCTCGAACATCTGCGACGGCGAGACGCCGCGGCCCGTGAGCCCCTCGGCGATCTCCTCGAACCGGCGCTGCGTCGCGGCCGGCACCTCCCGCTTCTTCATGACGCGCGATAGTAACCCCGACGGGCGTACCCTTCACCCGCACACGACCCCAGGAGGAAACCATGCGTCTCGAGGGCAAGGTCGCGCTGATCACCGGCGGTGCGAGCGGAATGGGCAAGGTGGCATCGCAGCTGTTCGCAGTCGAGGGCGCGAAGGTCGTGTTGACGGACGTCGCGGACGACGCCGGCGACGCCACGGCCATCGATGTCACGGCCGCGGGAGGCGAGGCGCTTTACGTCCACGCGGACGTTTCCAAGGAATCTGACGCGAAGGCGATGGTCGACGCGACGATCAAGCGGTTCGGACGGTTGGACATCCTCTACAACAACGCAGGTGTGATGCTCAGCTCAGACGGGTCGGTCGATACCACCGACGAATCAGTCTGGGATACGACCCTGGCAATCAATGTCAAAGGGGTGGCGTTCGGCTGCAAATACGGAGTGCCGGCGATGATCGCCGGAGGCGGCGGCTCGATCATCAATGTCGCGTCGTTCGTCGCGTGGATGGGAGCGGCAACCTCGCAGACTGCCTACACCGCCTCGAAGGGCGCAGTGCTCGCGATGACGCGGGAGATCGCGGTGGAGTACGCGCGAAAGGGAATCCGGTGCAACGCGCTCTGCCCCGGTCCGATCGATACGCCGCTTCTGGCGGAGCTCCTATCCGATCCCGCGCGTCGTCAACGCCGTATGGTCCACATCCCGATGGGCCGCTTGGGAAAGGCCGAAGAGCTCGCGAAGGCTGCGCTCTTCCTGGCGAGCGACGACTCCAGCTTCATGACGGGCGCTTCGCTCATCGTCGATGGCGGCATCACCGCCGCGTACGTGACTCCAGAGGACTGACCTCCCGCGAACCCGAGCTCCGCAATACGATGGAGGTATGTTCGGCGCC
>JAYUAK010000177.1:0-1925 GCA_043741335.1 Actinomycetota bacterium | reverse complement strand
CCCACACCGCGCTCCACGCACTCAGCGGCATCGTGTTCACGGACTACGGCGCGAAGGTCACCGGCGGCAACATGGAGCCGGGCGTCGCCCGCATGGACTTCGAGCTCGACGGCATCAGCCAGGAGTTCGGTCGCGAGGTCGAGCAGAAGCTGAACGCCGCGCTCCAGCAAGACCACCCGGTCCATGTGAGCTTCCTGCCCCGGGCGGAAGCGCTCGCGGATCCCGACCTGATCCGGACGAAGGTCAGCCTGATCCCCGAGAGCGTCGACCCGATCCGTGTGATCGACATCGAGGGATTGGACAAGCAGGCCGATGGGGGCACACATGTCCATTCGACCTCGGAGGTCGGCACCGTTCGCGTCGTGAAGACCGAGTCGAAGGGCAAGGCCAACAAGCGGATGCGGATCGAGTTGGTCGACCCGTGAGCACACCTCGCGATGACGGCTTGCGGATGCCCGCGGAGTGGGCGCCGCACCAGGCGACGCTCATGGAGTGGCCCACCATCACCCGGTCCGAGTTCTGGGGCGCCCTCTTCGACAGCGCGAAGGCCGACTACGCCTCGGTCGCGAACGCCGCGGCCGCGTTCGAGCCGGTGATCATGGTTGCCGATCCTGCGCAATCCGGTGAGGCGCGAAGCATGTGCGGCGAGGGCGTCGAGATATTGCCGATCCCGATCGACGACTCATGGATGCGCGACAACGGCCCGATCTTCGTGACTGATGGGCACGGCGGCGTCGCCCTCGTGCATTTCGGGTTCAACGCATGGGGCGGGAAGTACCTCCCGTTGGAGCGTGACGCTGAGGTCCCCTCGCGGATCGCTACTCACTTGGGGATGCGGCGCTACGAGGCTCCGATGGTCTTAGAGGGAGGCTCGTTCTTCGTCGATGGCGAGGGCACGCTGCTCACGACCGAGCAGTGCCTCCTGCATCCGAACCGCAATCCGGGCATGACGCGTGAGCAGATCGAACGGACCCTCAGCGAGTACCTCGGCGTCGAGCACGTGATCTGGCTCGGACAGGGCCATCCGCTCGACCGCGACACCGACGGTCACGTGGACGCGATCGCGCAGTATCTCCGCCTGGGCGTCATCCTTCTCGACGCGCCGAGCGATCCCGCCGATCCCTACCACGACGCCGGGCAGGACAACTTGGAACGGCTCCGAGCGGCGCACGACGCGGCCGGCGGTCCGATCGAGGTCCTCGTGTTCGAGGCCGGGACCCCATCATCCACGGCCTATCTCAACCACTACTTGGTGAACGGGGGGGTTATCGTCCCGGCCGACGGAGAGCCGAACGATGAGGCGGCGCTCGCCCAGATCCGCGCTGCCTACCCAGATCGCGAGGTCGTCACGGTACCGGGCAAGACGATCCTGGCCGGAGGCGGCGGACCGCACTGCATCACTCAACAGATCCCGGCCGGCACGCCACTCACATAGTGGGTTGGATCAACCTCCGAACACCGCGGCGAGCAGGGCGACCAAGACGTAGACGAGCGCCCCTCCCACGACCAGCATTAGCCGAAGTTGTCTCGGGATCGGTGAACGTCCGATCCAGTAGTAAAGGATCGGGCCGAGCAACGGAACCAGGATCACGATCGCCATCCACCTGGCCCGGAACGACACCGGCGCCGACTCCTGTCGGATCAGGTCCCAGAGCGCGATCGTCAGCCACGCACCGTAGAGGAACCCGGGCAACACGTACGCGTAGAGGCCGAGGATGAGGCTCCACCACGACGTGGCGAGCGGGATGCCGAACACGAGCACCTCCTTGCTCACCCGCGGCCCCGGCGCCGACGCGATGTCGGCGAGGTCGCGGATCCGATAGCTCTGGGGCAGCGTCGAGGGCTCGGCGGGGATCGGCGGCGCCGTCAACGGGCTGTCCATGCCCTGCTGCGATGGGGGAGCGGGTTGCGTGCGCCAGTCCCCA
>JAYUAK010000176.1:0-4728 GCA_043741335.1 Actinomycetota bacterium | reverse complement strand
GGATCACGATGCCGGATTTGTCATCGGCGGCTCCCCGCCCATACAGCCGGCCGTCGCGCACCTGGGGCTCGAACGGCGGCGTATCCCATTGCTCGAGCGGTCCCTCGGGTTGAACGTCGTGGTGCGCGTAGAGCAGCACCGTGGGCGCGCCCTTCGGTCCTGCGATCTGCCCGAACACCGCCGGATGGCCACCGTCGAGCTCCAACAGCCGTGCGTCGGCGAACCCGGCTGCCGCGAGGATGTCGCGCGTCGTTTCTGCCGATGCCCGCACATTCGCAGGGTCGTCTCCCGGATAGCCCTTCGACGGGATGCGCACCAAGCGCTCGAGGTCGGCGATCGTCCGCGACATGTCTGCCGCGATGCGCGTTCGGAGTTCGTCGATGCTCACGGTCGCGAACGATACCGCAGCATCAAGGCGACAGTCGCTCCAACCGCCAGCCGGAAGCCTCGTTGGCGTCTTGGGTATAGCGGAAACGGTCGTGCAGGCGGAACGCCCGCGCCTGCCAGAATTCGACCGTATCGGGGGCGATCCGATATCCACCCCAGAACGGGGGGCGGGGCACGTCGTCGCCTGGATACGCGCTGTCGAACTCGGTGAACTTCTTCATGAGCTCGTCCCTCGAGCCGAGGACGGTGCTCTGCCGGGATGCCCATGCCCCGATCCGCGCGTCGCGCGGGCGCGTGGCGAAATACGCATTTGACTCCTCGTCCGTTGTGTGTTCGACCGCGCCGGTGACACACACTTGGCGATCGAGCTCCTTCCACAGCAAGGCGAATGCCGCGTATGGGTTGTCCGCAAGATGGCGGGCCTTGCGGCTCTCGAGGTTCGTGTAGAAGGCGAACCCCCGTTCGTCGAACCCGCGGAGCAGGACGTGACGCGCCGCTGGCCGGCCGTCGGCATCGGTCGTCGCGAGCGCGATCGCGTTCGCCAAGTGGATGCCTTCGGCCTCCGCGTCCTCGAGCCACCGACGGAACTGGACCATGGGATCGGTGGAGAGGTCGTCGGCCTCGAGCGAGAGGTCCGGTTTGCCGCTCACGGTGCCCCCGGCGGGACTCGAACCTGCGCTTCCGGCTCCGGAGGCCGGCGCTCTATCCACTGAGCTACGGGGGCGTAGCGCGGTCGACAGTGTAGGGGAGGGGCAGGCCGAGCAGTCGGACACCGTGAACACGGACGGACGCGAGGTTAGAGGAACGTGTCTGGTCCCGGGCGAACGTCGATGGCGGTTAAGGGTCGTTCCGGCGTCGCTGGGCGCGCTCAGTGCGGCCCGGACGTGGGTGTTCACGGTGTCCCAGGTGGTGGCATCGGCGTCGTGTGAGGAAGGCGCCTTCACCTCGAACATAAGACTGGAGTTATGCCATCACGCAACCCTTCTAGTGCCGAGGACGCTCGTCAAGCGCATCTATCGAGGCGAACCCTCACTCCCCGAACGTTTCGGGGACAAGCAACTTCACGCTGGAACTGGACGGCCTCGGCTATCCTCGGGGCATGTCCCAGCAACCGGCCCCCGTGATCCTGCTCGTCGACGACGACCCCGTGATCACCAGGCTCCTCGAGGTGAACTTCCGACTCGTCGGTTTTCGGGTCGCCGCCGTGTCCCGAGGTGACGTCGCGCTCGAGCGCGCCCGGGCCGTTCCGCCGAGCGCGATTGTGCTCGACGTGATGCTGCCCGGTCTCGGAGGCTACGAGGTATGCCGCCAGATGCGCGCGATCCCCGCTCTCGCCGACGTGCCGGTTGTGTTCCTCACGGCCCGCTCTCCCAACGACGAAGAGAACCAGGAAGGCGAGCTCGGACCGATCGACTTCGTCGGGAAGCCCTTCGAGCCCGCGGACCTCGTCGAGCTGGTCAGGCGGCGGGTCGCGGAGCGGCAAGCGCGGTGATCGAGGATCGGCTTCTCGGCCTGATCCGTGCAGCGCTCCAGGCCGCGGCGCCGGAATTGGGGATCGACGGCGATCTCCCCGAGCCGGAGCTGCTCCCCACGAAGCAGAAGGAACACGGGGATTTCGCGACGAACGTCGCGCTCGCGCTCGCGTCGCGCGCCGGGCGGAACCCACGCGAGGTGGCAGACACGATCCGCTCTGCGTTCCCAGAAGCGCCGTTCGTGGAACGCGTCGAGGTGGCCGGGCCGGGATTCTTGAACATCTTCGTGACGAACGACTGGCTGTACGACGCTCTGCGCGACGTGGTGGCTCGCGGGTCCGCCTATGGCCGAGCCGAGCCGAACGGCAAGCGCATCCAGGTCGAGTTCGTCAGCTCGAACCCCACGGGACCGCTCACGATCGGGCACGCCCGTAACGCCGCGGTCGGCGACGCGCTCGCCCGGCTCTTAGAGCACGCCGGGTGGGGCGTCGAGCGCGAGTACTACTTCAACGATGCCGGCGGTCAGATGGACCGGTTCGGCGCGTCGGTCGAGGCCCGCTACCTGCAAGAGCTGGGCCTCGAGGTCGCCGTGCCCGAAGACGGTTACCACGGTGCCTACGTGGCGGACTTCGCGCGGGACATCCTGCAGGTCCAGGGGTCGGAGCTCGGGGATCTGCCCGAAGAGGAACGACTCGCGCGCTTCCGCGATCTGGGCGCCGCTCGGGCGATGGACTGGATCCGGTCGACACTCGTGCGGTTCGGCGTGCGGTTCGACGTTTTCCGGTCCGAGAGCCAGTTGGCCGAAGCCGGGGAGATCGATGATGC
Source organism: Actinomycetota bacterium (assembly GCA_043741335.1). GTDB lineage: Bacteria > Actinomycetota > UBA4738 > UBA4738 > HRBIN12 > JBBQVZ01. Next base: position 2,044 of record JAYUAK010000176.1, on the reverse strand, counting down.
GATCTCCCGGTTGCGCGACGCCGGCTACGTGTACGACGCGGAGGGTGCTTTGTGGTTCCGCTCGACGGCCTTCGGAGACGACAAAGACCGTGTGGTGATCCGTTCGAACGGCATCCACACGTATTTCGGCGCCGACTGCGCGTACGTGATCGACAAGTTCGCACGAGGTTTCGATCGTCTGATCTACGTGTGGGGTGCGGATCACCACGGTGACATCGCGCGCGTGAAGGGCGCGGCCAAGGCGTTGGGCTACGAGCCCGATGCGGTGGAAATCTTGATCCATCAATGGGTGTCGTTCGTGCGCGATGGCGTGCCCGTACCGATGGGCAAGCGCAGCGGCAACTTCATCACGCTCGATCAGTTGATGGACGAGGTCGGCACGGATGCGGCGCGGTTCACGTTGCTCCAGTACTCGAACGACTCGGCGATGAACTTCGACATCGAGGTCGTGAAGCAACAGACCATGGAGAACCCCGTCTACTACGTGCAGTACGGACACGCGCGGATCGCGAGCATCCTGCGCAAGGCCGAAGCCAAAGGCGTTGCCCTGAAGTCGATCGTCGACGTCGACCTATCGCTCCTGTCGCACGAGAGCGAGCTCGATCTGTTGCGCGCCGTGGCGGAAGTGCCTCCCAAGCTCGCGACGGCCGCCGAGCTTCGGTCGCCCCATCGACTGACGCACGCGGCACAGGATCTGGCTGCGAGGTCCCATCGGTTCTACACGGACTGTCGTGTTGTCTCCGAGGACGAGGCGCTCACGCAGGCGCGGCTGTGGCTGTGCACCGGCACGAAGCAAGTGTTGGCGAACCTGCTCGAGCTCCTGGGCGTCTCCGCGCCCGAGGTCATGGAGCGGAGCGGTGGCTGAGCGAGTCGTGCCGCTCGCCACGGACGGATCTGCGAACGGTGGCGTCCCCCCTGTCGCGGTTGTAGCTCCGAACCCGTGGCCCGCGGGCTCGTCGTTCGGCGCGGATGGATTGCGCCTGGCGGGAACGACGGCCGTCGAGCTTGCCGGGCAGTTCGGCACCCCGCTGTTGGTGTTCGATGAAGCGGACGTGGTGTCAAGGCTCCGCGCTGCGCGCGGAGCCTTCCCCAAGACGATCTACGCGGTAAAGGCTTTCACGGCACACGCGTTGCTGCGCCTCGCCCTCGACGAAGAAATGGACCTGCTGGCGGCGAGCGGCGGCGAAGTGGAGGCGTGCTTGCGCGCGGGGGCACCGGCCTCACGGATCGCGCTCCACGGCCGGAATAAGTCCGATGACGAGTTGGAGCTGGCCGTTCGCTCACGCATCGGGCTGGTGGTCGCCGACGGCGCCGACGAGCTCCGGAGGCTCGATGCCGTCGCCGGGGCTGCGGGAGTCGTCCAGCCGTTCCTTCTTCGCGTGAACCCGGGGGTGCCCGTCGATACGCATGAGGCGATCGCCACCGGTCATGAGGCGACGGCGTTCGGCGTGCCCGCGGAAAACGTGTCGGACGCGCTCGCCGCTGCCACGGCGCTCCCGCATCTGCGTTTCCGCGGGCTTCACGCGCACATCGGATCGCAGGTGCCGACCACCGAGCCGTTCCTTCGTGAGGTCGATGTGCTCGTGGGGCTGATGGCGGCGATTCGCGACCGTCTGGGGCTCGCCGTGGACCTGCTCGACATCGGAGGAGGGTTCGCGATCACCTACACGGACGAGGTGACGCCGACGATCGACGGGTCGGCGTCGGCGATCGTGGAGCGCCTGGCCTCCCGGTGTAAAGAACGCAGCCTTCCCGTCCCGACGCTCGCGGCCGAACCCGGCCGGAGCATCGTCGGGAACGCCGGCCTGACGCTTTACCGTGTCGGGGATCGACGGGTCCTGGGTGACGGACGAACCGTGATCGCGGTCGATGGTGGGATGTCGGACAACATCCGGCCGATGCTGTACGACGCGAGGTACACCGTGGCCTTGGCCGGCCGTCCCGGTGCGTCGCAGCGCCAGCCTGTGACGATCGTCGGTCGTCATTGCGAGTCAGGGGATGTGCTCGCCGACTCGGTCATCCTTCCCGCCGACGTCGAGCGAGG
>JAYUAK010000175.1:0-23830 GCA_043741335.1 Actinomycetota bacterium | reverse complement strand
CGTGGCTCGAACGCCTTCGAGATCGGGAAGCGATCGCGAGAGAGGCGGAGGCGCTCGCGGAGCTCGCCCAGCGAACCTCGTGACGAGTTGCCAGAATGCCGGTTGTGTCTCCCCTGGACGAACCGATCGAGATGCGTGAGGAGCGGCGTGTGGTCACCGCCGTCTTCGCGGATCTGGTGGGCTCTACCGCGCTCGGTGAACGCCTCGACCCCGAAGAGCTGAAGATGATCGTCGGCGACGCCGTCGCCCGCATGGTCGGCGCGATCGAGGCGTTCGGCGGAACGATCAAGGATCTCGCCGGTGACGGCGTCCTCGCGCTCTTCGGCGCCCCGACGGCGCACGAGGACGACCCCGAGCGGGGTGTACGGGCCGCGCTCAGGATCCTCGACGACATCGCCGACTACGGGCGCGACATCGAGCGCGCCTGGGGTGTGACGGGGTTCGGCGTGCGCGTCGGCGTGCAGACCGGCCCGGTCGTCGTCGGCGCGATCGGTGCCAGGAATCGTGTCGAGTACGCGGCGCTCGGCGACGCGGTGAATACGGCGGCCAGGCTTCAGGCGCAGGCCGATCCGGGGTCGGCGCTCGTGGGAGCCGCCACTCATCGTTTCGTGGCCCAACTGTTCGAATGGAGACCGTCGATCCAGCTCGAGCTGAAGGGAAAGACCGAGCCCGTCGAGGCGCACGTCGTTCGAGGCGTCTCGCTCGAGCCCGGCCGCGTCAGAGGACTCGATGACGCACAGGCCCCGCTCGTCGGGAGAGAGCGTGAGTTGGCGATCGGCACCGGTGCGATCGACGTCGTCGCGGCCGGCGGAGGGGGAATCGTCTTCGTCACCGGTGAGCCCGGAATCGGGAAGAGCCGATTGGTGTCGGAGTTGCGAGCGCGTTTCGATGGCGCGCGTCCACCCCACGGACGAGCGCTGTGGATGGAGGGGCGGTGCGTCTCCTATGGGGAGTCCATGCCGTATGGACCGTTCCGCGACCTGCTGCGCTCGTGGCTCGGCGTTTCGGCGGATGAGCCGGAGCTGCGCGTTCGCGTCGGCTTGCGGCGAGCAGTCGACGAGCTCTTCGGCGCGCGCGGGGTCGAGATGTCGCCATACCTCTCGACCTTGCTCGGGCTACCGCTCGAATCCGATGCCGCCTCGCACATCGCTGAGCTGTCTCCGGAAGCCTTGCAATACCGAACGTTCGAAGTCGTGCGGATGGTGCTGATGAGACTGGCGGCGGACGGCCCCGTGGTCGTTCTCCTGGAGGACCTGCATTGGGCGGACGCGACGTCGTTGCAGCTGTTGGAGCGCCTGTTCGCCGACACCGAGGATGCCGCCCTCTTGCTCGTGCTCACATCGCGGCTCGAACGCGACCACGCGTCGTGGCGCGCGAAGGAGACGGCCGAACGAGAGCTCCCGCATCGCACGACCTCGATCGAGCTCGAGGCGCTCCTGGGCGACGCCGGCCGCGAGTTGCTCACGGTGCTCGTTGGGGAGGGCACCCTTCCTCAGGAAATGCAACGGCGGATCCTCGAGCCCGCCGAGGGCAACCCGTTCTTCCTCGAGGAGCTGGTGCGATCGCTGGTGGATGCCGGCGCCTTGGTGAAGGAAGAGAGCGATTGGCGCTTCGACCACGAGGTCCCGGTCGAGGTGCCGCCAACGGTCGAGAAGACGATCCTCGCGCGCATCGACCGACTGCAGCCCGATGCGCGCGCGATCGTGGTCGCCGCATCGGTGCTCGGCAGACAGTTCGGGCTTCCGTTGCTGGAGGCCGTGGCCCCGACCGAAGGTGGCGTTCGTGCAGTCATCCACGACCTGATGCGGCTCGATCTCGTGCGTGAGGGGCGACGGTGGCCGGAGCCCGAATATCGCTTCAAGCACGCGTTGATCCAGGAGGCGGCCTATCGCACGTTGGTCTCGGCGGATCGCACGCGCCTGCACCGCAGGGCAGCCGAGTGGCTCGAATCACAGCACGAGGGGCGCGAACAAGACGTGGCGGGCTTGCTGGCCCATCACTGGCTGGCCGCCGAGGACGAGGACAAGGCGGTGGCCTACCTCGCGATCGCAGGAGACGCCGCCCGTCAGGAGTACGCGCTCGACGAGGCGATCCGTCACTACCGCGACCTCCTTCCGATCCTCGAGCGTCGTGGGGAGCAACAAGAGATCGCGCTCGTCCTGTTCAAGCTCGCGCTCGCGCTCCACATGTCCCTGCGCTTCTCCGAGTCGAACGAGACGTACCAGCGCGCCTTCGCATTCTGGTCCGAGAGCCCGGTCTCAGATCGGCACCCGACCGCGAGCCTTCGGGTCGCCACCAGCTTCCTTCCCAACGACCCCGATCCGAGATCCGCGATCGCTTGGCCGAACATCCAGCTCTGCATGCAACTGTTCGACCGTCTGGTCGAACAATGGCCCGAGCGCACGATCGTCCCGTCGCTCGCCGAGCGCTGGGACATCTCCGACGACGGGCTCCGCTACCGCTTCCATCTGCGTGAAGGACTCCACTGGTCCGACGGCGTCGCTCTCACCGCGCACGATGTGGAATTCGGCATCAAGCGCGTGCTGAACCCCGACGCCCCTGGTTCGTCCGTGGCGGTCTACTTCGTGCTCGAGGGAGGTCAGGACCACTACCTCCGGCGCCACGACGACGCCGGCCTGATCGGCGTGCAGGCGATCGACGATCGGACGATCGAGTTCCGCCTCAGCGCGCCGGCGCCGTACTTCATGAGCGTCATGAATCGGCCCGACGGAGGGCCGCAGCCGCGACACGCGATCGAGCGAGACGGGGACGACTGGACCGACCCGTCACGACAGGTCGTGAGTGGTCCGTTCCGCGTGGAGGTGCGCACCGAGACCGGGAATGACGACGGTCTTGCGTTGATCCGTCGCAAGGAGTACGCGCGTCCCCGACCGGGGAATCTGGCGAAGGTCGAGTATGTCCGGTCCGCCGTTTCCGCGGCGGTCGCGCCGTACGGGACGGACGATCTCGACATGATCGCGGTGCGGTACACACCGCGCCTCGCCGATCTCATGCCTGCGGAGGTGCCGGACGCGACGCTCGGGCCCGCCGCGTGGTCGGGCTACCTTGCCTTCGACCATGCGAGCCATCCAACCTCGAACCTGGATTTGCGGCTCGCGCTCGCGCACGCCATCGATCGCGAAGCGATGGCGAAGGCGATGCCCGTCAACATGATCGTTGCGACCGGAGGGATCGTTCCGCCCGCACTGCAGGGCCACACCCCGGACATCGCGTTGCGGTTCGACCCGGATCTCGCCCGGAAGCACTTGGCACGATCGGGGGTTGCCGGATCGCTCCCGGTCGGCTGTCTCGACGAGGAGCTTCCGATCCTCGCTCCGGCGTTCGAGAGCTGGAGGGACGTCCTCGGCATCGCGGTCGGGCTGCGGCCGTGGACGCTCGAGGGCGCGGGAGCGATCGAGAAGCTGAGCGCGTTCGCACCGGTCTACTTCACCGGATGGTTGCCGGGCTACGCCGACCCGGAGTACTTCCTGCGGTTGCTGTTCCAATCCGACAGCCGGACGAACGAGGGAGGGTTCGCCTACGCGCCCTTCGATGCTCTGATCGAGCGGGCGAGGCAGGAGCGGAGCGACCGGGGGCGCCTCGAGCTCTTCCATGCCGCAGATCGGATGGCCGTCGCCGACCGGGTCGCCGTGATCCCGCTCGTCTACGGCCGGAGCCTGGCCATCGTCAAGCCGTGGGTGCGCGGCTGGTGGGAGTTCGGGAAATCGTCGTCGTCGTTCGCGGACCTGACCGTCGATCCGTCGTCGCCGAGGGCGTGACCGGGCTCAGTCAGCCAGGAGGACGACACGCGCCGGTCCTCCATCGCCGTCGCGGATCTTGAGCGGCAGGCACCAGAGGGTGTAGCGGCCGGGGGGCGCCTCTCGCAGATCCAATCCCTCCACGACCACGATGCCCGCACCGAGAAGCGTTCGGTGTACCGGGAACGTTGGATCTCCGGCGCCTTCGATCGAGATGAAGTCCGTGCCGACCAGGCGGATGCCGTGTTCGACCAGCCATGTAGCTCCGGGTGGGGTGACCACCGTGGAGTGCTCCGAGAACGCAGGCGAATCCTCCGCCCACCGCGCCGACCAATCGGTGAGGAAAAGTACGCGCTCCGTGCCTTGCAGCAGGTCCGCGGCTTCGAGCTCCTCGACGCCGATCGCCCGGACTCCTCGCATGTCCAGCACGACAGCTCCCCCCACGAGCGTGTCGAGCGGGACGCGATCGATCGTCTCGCCGTCCGCCACGAAATGGATCGGCGGATCCACGTGGTTCCGGTACGTGTGCTCATCGACAGGACAGAGAGGTTGGATGTTGCGCCCTTCGCCATGTCGGAGACGCGATGCACGGACACGACCGGGTCACCCGGATACGTCAGCATCCCCGGCCCGACGGGCACCGAGACGTCGATGACCCTCGGCATCGAGGAGACCCTTTCTGTAACGAACGAACGGAACATGAGACTGTGCCTCAGCACAGTAGCCGACGATCGAGGAGGTCCGCACCGTGGCCGACATCCGCATCTATGGCGCCAGTTGGTGCCCCGACTGCCGTCGCGCGAAGAAGTTCCTGGGGGATCAGCGCGTCCCGTACGAGTGGCACGACATCGAGACGGATCCCGACGGCGTGCGGATCGTCCAAGAGCGGAACGACGGCAAGAACATCATCCCGACCATCATCTTTTCCGACGATTCGCACCTGGCCGAGCCCTCGAATGAGGAGCTCGCCGAGAAGATCGGCCTCGAACGGATGGCCATGCAGCACGTCTACGACCTCATCATCGTCGGCGGTGGGCCGACGGGTCTCACCACCGCGATCTATGCGGCGCGGGAAAACCTGGAGACGCTCATCGTCGACTCCAAGGGCCTCGGCGGGCAGGCGGGCGTGACCGAGCGCCTGGACAACTATCCCGGGTTCCCAGACGGCATCGCCGGCGCCGAGCTCGCCGACCGGTTCGTGAAACAGGCCGAGCGCTACGGTGTGGAGATGCTGCAGGCCGTGAGCGTCACGAGCATCACCGACGAGGGTCATCGCGAGTCCGACGTGCAGACCGCGACCGGTGACCACTACCACGCTCGGGCGGTGCTGGTCGCGACCGGATCTTCGTACCGCCGGACCGATGCAGAGGGCGAGGAGGATCTGATCGGAGCGGGCGTCCACTTCTGCGCGACGTGTGACGGACCGTTCTACAAGGGCTCGGACGAGCTCATGGTGATCGGCGGCGGGAACAGTGGGCTGGAGGAGGGACTCTTCCTGACCCAGTTCACGGGCAAGGTCACTGTGATCGAGCGTGGCGACGCGCTTCGCGGAAGCAAGCTGCTCCAAGACAAGGTCTTCAACCACCCGAAGATGGACGTGCAACTGCAGCACGGCGTGAAGGCTTTCCGCGCCAAGGACGACGGCAGCGGGAAGCTCGGCGCCGTGCTCGTGGAGGATCTCCAGACCGGCGAGATCGCCGAACATCACCCCGCGGGAGCGTTCGTGTTCATCGGACTCGACCCGAACACCGGATTCGTCAAGGGTCAGGTCGATCTGGACGAGCGCGGCTTCATCGCGACTGACGCCGCGACGTTCATGACGAGCGTTCCCGGCGTGTTCGCGGCGGGCGACGTGCGAGGTGGATCGACGAAGCAGCTGGCGTCGGCGGTCGGAGAGGGTGCGGCCGTCGCGATCCAGATCCGCGGGTACCTCGATCGTCTCGAGAGCCAGGCGGGGTAGAGCCATGGATCCGAAGGAGATCTTCGAGCTGATCATCAAGGCAGACGAGAAGCTCAAGTACGCGACATCGACCAAAGGCGATGTGCGTGCGGCGCAGGCTCGAGCGCTTCTGGAGGAGGCGCGCGACGCCGCACGGGCGATCGACAACGGCGGGCTGATCGCGCAGGCCGAAACGCGTCTGGCGGATCTGGATGCGTTGTTGGAGGGCGGGCCGGCGGACTAGCCGATCCGCCCGCCCCAATCGAAGTAGTCCCAGTACACGGGACGGATCTGGACCTCGCCGCCCGGCCCGGGATGGCTCGCGTCGAGCATAGAGCCGCCGCCGAGGTAGATCGAGACGTGGCTGACCGGTGTGTAGAAGAACAGCAGGTCGCCCGGCACCAGCTCGCTCTGCGTCAGGCGCGGCAGCATCTCCGACATCATCGCGGAGGAGTGCGGCAGGTAGATACCGGCGTGGGCGTAGGACCACAACACTAGACCGGAGCAGTCGAAGCCGACGCTCGGGTCGGCAGAGCCCCACACGTACTGAGTTCCGAGGACCGACTTCCCGGCGGCGATCGCGATCTGGGCGGCGGAAGCGTTGGGCGGCGGCACGAAGACCGGGCCATCACCGCCCGAGCCGGACGAGGTTCCCGTCGTCGGGCTGTTCGCTGCGGCAAGCGCTGCCGCCTCGGCGGCGAGTGCGTCCTGATAGTCCTTGTTCAGGGTCGCGTAGAGCGTCTGCTGATCGGCGATGCCGGACACGATGTCGTTCTTCCGACCGGTGAGCTCGTCGAGTGTGGTCTGACGATCCTTGAGTGCTTTGCCGTACTGGTCCGCGGCCCACTTCGCCTGTTGTCCGGCGGTCTCCGCCTGCGTAGCCAGGTCGGTGTCGCTCTGGGCGAGCGCGCCCATGAACTGCAGGCGATCGGAGAACTCGGTGAAGCTGTTGGCACCCAACAAGACGTTGAGCTGGGAACCCATTCCCGTGTACGCCGAGACCGCGCGCTTGGACAGTTCCCAGGTCGCGTGGGCGGCGGCGGCGTCCGCGACCTGTTTCGAGTGCTGCGCGTCATCCAGCCTTGCTTGCGTCTGGTCCAGTCGAACCTTTGCCTGGTTGTACTGCTCGATCAGCAGGTCGAGTCGCTGGTTCAACACCTCGAGCTTGGCTTTGGCCGCCGCCACGTCCTGCTTGGAGGGGGCGGCCGAGGACTCGGAAACGGACAAGGCGATCGTGGGGACGACGAACAACGCGGCTACAACGAGCCGCAGAGCGATCTTGCGTGTTCCGGTCATCTGCCCCCAGGTGCTGGCGGAAAGCGCATATGCGAAAGGCTCCGTCTCCGGAGCCGTCTCGTTCGAGGCTAGCGGGGCGGAGGGGCTTCGTCAAACGGGTGAGGGCGGACCGGAGCCCGCCCTCGCGCCCGTTGCTCTGGTCGGGACGGCGGGATTTGAACCCGCGACCTCAGCGTCCCGAACGCTGCGCGCTACCAAGCTGCGCTACGTCCCGAGCGGTTCGTCAGTCTAGCGGCTCAGCCTCGAAACCCGGCAAGTCAGCGGCCCGCCCAAGGATCCCGCCAAGGATCTCGGTCGATCGCGGATGGAGCTCGAGCATCGTGGCCTCTGGCCGGCAGAAGAACCGGAACGGCGCATATTTGCTGGTTCCCAGGCCGGGGGAGACGTTCATGACCGAGTCGCCCATACGGACGAGCCCACTCACCAGTCGGGCGGGGAGCGAGCAGTTCGTGACCAAAGCGCCCGTGAACGGCAGACAGACCTGCCCTCCGTGGGTGTGCCCCGCAACCATCAGGTCGTAGCCGAGCGCGGCGGTCTCCGGCGCTGAGTCGGGCGAGTGCATCACGGCGAACCCGAAGCGATCGGGTGCCTGGCGCGGTGCTACCCGCAGATCGTGCCGCGCGATGTGCGCGTCGTCCAGCCCCAGCAGCTCGATGGTGGATCCGTTCAGCTCCACATCGCGGCGCACGTTCGTCAGATCTTGCCAGCCGTCGGCCGTGAGTTGCGCGATCAGATCGTCGGGGCGACCGCGGGTGGCGCGGCGAGGCTTCCGAGCCCGGCGGAAGTACGCGAAGTAGTTAAGAGGCCTGGGGGCGAAGTAGTCGTTCGACCCTAAGACGAACCAAGACGCCAGACGGCCTCGAGCGGCGCGCACGGCCGCGACCGTCGTTTCGACCGCTTCCGGTTCGGCAAGGAAGTCCCCCGTGACGACGGTAACGTCGGCCGTGGGGAGGCCCGCAAGGAACGCTGCCTTCCCGGGGTCGCGGCGGACGAAATGCAAGTCGGACAGGTGCAGCACCGTGAGAGGCGCCGGTGCGTCCGCCGGTAGGATGTCCAGGCGGCGCCGGACCAATCGATAGCGCCGGCGCTCGACGAAGATCCCCCAAAGGACGCAGCACGCTAAGAGGACCGGAACCACGATCACGATCAGGGGAAGCACGGGAGGCAGTGTAGTGAGCCAATCAGCACTGAAGGCCGAGATCCAGACCCAGATGCAGCAGGCAATGAAGAGCGGCGAGAAGGTCCGCCTGGGCGCATTGCGGCTGCTCACGGCCGCGATCAAAAACCGAGAGATCGAGGTTCAGCACGAGCTCTCCGATGACGAGGTCCGCGAGATGGCCGGCAAAGAGGTCAAGAAGCGCATCGAATCGATCGAGGCGTTCGATGCCGCCGGGCGGACCGAGCTCGCGGACAAGGAGCGGCAGGAACGCGACATCGTGGCCGTCTTCGCGCCTACCCAGCTGTCGGAGGAGGCGGTCGACGCGCTGGTCGAAGAGGCGCTCGCCGCGACGGGTGCGACCTCTGCCAAGGAGATGGGCAAGGTCATGGGGTTCGTGATGGGCAAGGCCAAGGGCCAGGTCGACGGCACGCTGGTCCAGCAGAAAGTCCTCGCCCGCCTGGGCGAGGACTAAGCACCGGGGTTGATCTCCAGCTAGGGACCGGGACTCGGGCTTGGCGTCGGGCTCGGGGTCGGCGTCGGGGTTGGGGTTGGGGTCGGTGGAGGGCTCCCCGTAATCCCGACCGTGATCGTGACGGTCGTTCCCTGCAACGCCTTGACGCCGGCTACGGGATCCTGGATCAGTACCACGCCGGCATTGTGGGGATCGCTCACGTGCCTCTCGACCACGGCGACCATGAATCCCGCTGCCTCGAGGGCAGTCGTGGCGTCGGCCTGAGACAGACCGACGACGTCGGGGATCATCACCTTGGCCGGCACCCCGCTGCTCACCTGGATCGTCACGAGCGAGCCCAGCTCGGCCGAGGACCCGCCTTGTGGCGTCTGTGCGATCACGGTGCCTTGGGCCTCCGCGGACGAGACGAGATCGACCTTCGGCGTGAAGTCCGCCTTCGCCAAGGCGTTCTGCGCGTGCACGGACTTGGAGCCGACCACACCCGGTACCGGGCCGAACTGGGGCGCCGGTGGCGCGGGGAAGCTCTCGGCCGGCATCCCCGCCATGATCCGCTCCATGTAGTCGTGCCAGATCGGTGCGGCGAGCGTTCCGCCGAACACCGACTGCCCGAAATACAGCGACAAGGAGTCCGGCGTCCCGGGGAATCCAACCCAGACCGCCGTTGACACCTGCCGGGTGTAGCCGACGAACCAAGCGTTCGAGTAGTCCTGCGTCGTACCGGTCTTGCCGGCCACCGGCCAGGACGAGAGGCGAGCCGCGGTACCGGTTCCGCCCGACACGACCCCTTGGAGCATCGCGGTGACGAGATGCGCGATCTCCGGTGCCACCACCTGCTTGCAGACCGGCTTGTGCCGGTAGAGCACACCTTCGGCGTCGATCACCTTCGCGACGGCGTAGGACTCGCAGTGCTTCCCGTCGTTCGCCAAGGTCTGATAGGCCGTCGCCATCTCGATCGGTGTGACGTCGGCGGTTCCCAGCGTGAGTGACGGAACCGCCGGGAGCTCGGAGGTGATCCCCATGTCGTGTGCGGCCTTCACGACGTTTTCCGGACCGACCTCCAGGATCAGCTGCGCAAAAACGACGTTGATCGAGTCCGAGGTCGCCGACCAGAGGTTGCGATACCCGAGGTCGCCCGCGCCTTCGGCGTTCGACACGCATGAGCACGCATTGCCCGACCACTGGGGCAGGTAGAGGGGCGACTTCGTCGAGAAGACGGAGCCCGGCGGGATGTGTTCGCGGAACGCGGCGACCAGGGTGAACGGCTTGAACGCCGAGCCCACCTGGCGGCCGGAGTCGGCCAGGTTCAGCTGGTCGTGCAGGAAGTCGCGGCCGGAGAGCATCGTTCGGATGGCCCCCGTCGCGTTGTCGACCGAAACGATCGACGTATCGGGCGTCTGCTGATACCCCGGGTTCGCGACGGAGACACGGTACGGCTCTTGCGCGACCGCTTGTGCCGCAGCCTGCCAGTCGGGGTCAAGGGTGGTGGTGATCTGTAGGCCGCCCTCATAGAGACGCCGGCGACGCGCGCTCTCGGTCTTGCCGAACGCGTCGAACTCGCCGTTCGTGTCCGCGACGATCTGGTTGGTGATGTAGGTGACGAAGAACGGCGGCTGTCGGAGCTTCAACTTCCCGACGTCGGGCGGAAGGCCGAGCGGCGACGCCTTCGCCTTGTCGATCCTTTCCTGCGGAACCCAACCCAGCACCGCCAGCCGGTCGAGCGCCTCGTTGCGCCGGATCCGCGCCTTGACCGGGTGCACGAGCGGGTCGTAATAGCTGGGCGACCGGATCAGGCCGGCGAGCAGGGCCGCTTGCGTCAGCTTCAGCTGCGAGGCCGGGACGTGGAAGTAGAAGTCCGCGGCCGTCCCCAGCCCGTAGACGCCGTTGCCGAAATAGATGTCGTTCAGATACAGCTCCAGGATCTGGGTCTTCGTGTAGCGCTGTTCGACGCGGATCGCGAGCGCGAGCTCCTGGAACTTTCGCTGGAATGTCTGCGAGGTGTCACCGGTGATGGCGTTCTTCACCAGCTGCTGCGTGATCGTAGAACCGCCCTGGACCACCTGCCCCGTCGCGGCGTTGGTGAGCAGCGCTCGAACCAGTGAGGTCCAATCGAGCGGTCCGTGCTGATAGAACTGCGCGTCTTCGGTCGCCAGGACCGCTTGCTGCCCGATCTGGCTGACGTCGGCAAGCTTCACGATCTCGCGGTTGTCCAGGTAGAGCGTGGCGAGCACGGTCTTGCCATCGGAGGCGAAGATCGTGGAGCGTTCCGGGAATTTCGGGATGTGGGTGAAGTCCGCGCCGAGTGCCGTCAGCCGTGCGTCGATCTCCTTCGCGCCGAACGCGATGCCGGCGATGGGCGGCACGATCAGGATGGCGATCAGCACCGCCGCGATGCCGATGACAGGCACGAAGAGCAGCACGGCCAGTGGGTTGAATCGAAGGTCCGCCGAGTGACGCCCGGAGTGCTCGGTGCGAGCCATGGATTGGCGTCAGGATACCCCTGAGTCCTCGGTCGGTACGATGAAGGCCGATGCGCCGCGTTTCCCTCTTCCTGTCGGCCCTGTCGCTGCTCGCGCTCTGGCCTCGAGCGGCCGTCGCCACGTCGCCCACGGTGGTCGAGGTCATCAAGGTGGAAGGCGCGATCGACCGGCCGCTGCTCGGGTATCTGAATGACCGATTGGACGCCGCCGAGGCCGAGGGCGCGATCGTGGTGCTCCAGCTCGACACTGCGGGCACGCTCGATCAGGACGGTGTTGCGCTTGCCGAACGGGTCGCGACGCTGTCCGTGCCGGTGATCACCTGGGTTGGCCCGGCCCCAGCGCGAGCGAGCGGCGCTGGCCTCCTGTTGATGTATGCCTCGTCCCTGGCTGCGGTGTCGCCGGGCAGCCAGACGGGGCCGCTCCTCCCGATCGACTTGGCTCATCCCGACGCACAACCGTCCGGTCTGCACGACACGATCGCGGGCTGGATCCAAGCGCGAGGGAAGGCCACCGACATCGACTGGAACGACCGGTCGCTCAATGGGGCCGAGGCGCGGCACCGTGGCATCGCGCAGGTCGCCGCCCTGTCGATCCCGGATCTGCTCGATCGGATCGATGGCCGAACCGTCCAGACCCCGAACGGCCCCGTGGTGCTGTACACGCGTATCGCGACGACCCATCAGGAAGCGCAGACGCAGGGGACCGTCGACATCCGGTTCGAGAACCTTGGTCCGGTGAACCGAGTGCTCCACGGTGTCGCGTCGCCGTCGATGGTCTATTTCCTGCTCGTGCTGGCGCTTGCGGCGATCGCCTTCGAGCTGACGCAGCCGGGCTTCGGGTTCGCCGGCTTCATGGGGCTGGGGATGCTGGCGCTCGGCCTCTATGGGCTGACGGTGGTGCCGTTCAGCTGGCTGGGACTCGCGTTGCTCGTGGGCGGGATCGGCGTGATGACCTTGGACGTGCGCGCGCGGAACCTTGGCGTGCTCAGTGCGATCGGTCTCGTGGGGTTCGCCGTGGGATCCGTGCTCGCGTGGCGCGGCATGGCGGCGGCGATCCAGATCTCGCCGTGGCTGATCGGCGGCGCGATCGTTGCGAGCGCCCTGTACTACGGATTCGCGCTCACAGTGGCGATCCAGTCCCGCGACAGGATCGTGAACGCCCAACGAGGTCTGATCGGGCTCGTGGGCGAGGCGCGAGGCAAGCTCGCGCCCGACGGGCCGGTGTACGTGAAAGGCGCCCTATGGCGCGGCCGCTCGATCGGGGACGAGATCGCCCCAGGCACTGCGGTTCGTGTCAGAGGTGTGGACGGCCTGGTGCTACGGGTGGAGTCCGAGCCAGGAGCCGAGCCTGAGCCGGCCACCGACTGACCTGTTCGTCAACGCTATGCACGACCACCCACGCCCAGGATCTGGCGCCGGAGCGACACGCTACGATCAGCCGATGGAGGTCCTTCGGTACGACGATCCCGGAACGTTTCGCCGCGACGGCGCGTCCGTGCTGCTCGCGGACGCCGCCCGGAACAACTTGCCCTTGGGCATCCTGCAGGTGCTGCAGGATCATCCAGAGGTCTACCCCGTCTTCCATCTGTGGCTGGCGGTCCGTCATGCCAAGCCCGTAGGACTCGCGTTGCAGACCGAGCCGTACAACGTGCTGCGGGCCGAGCCTATCGAAGACGATGCCGTCGCCGCGCTGGCGGAGGCGGCGGTCCTTGATGCCGGACGCCTTCCAGGTGTAACAGCGAACCTTCCGTGGGCCGACCGCTTCGCGGAGCGTGTGACGACGATGACCGGTCGGCAAGCCGAGCGCATCATCGGCGAAGGGGTATGGCAGCTGACCGCGGTTGCGGATGTTCCCTTGCCGAGTGGAGCCGCCCGCGTCGCGACGCCAGGCGATCGCGACACCCTCCGTCGATGGATCCAGGCATTTGCGGACGAGGCCTTGCCGCCCGAGCACCGCGGGACGATGCTCGTTCGGATCTCGAGATCGACCTACGTCTGGCGGGGCAGGGCGGCGCCTACTGGCTGTGGGATGACGAAGTGCCGGTCTCGTTATCGGGTCATCGTGACGTTCCCGGCGTGGGTTCGCGGATCGGCCCTGTCTACACGCCTCCACAGCATCGGGGCCGAGGCTATGCCACGCGGTTGGTCGCTGAGCATTCGGTCGCCCGACTCGCGGCCGGGGATACAGCGTGCTTCCTGTTCACCGACTTGGCGAACTCCACGTCGAACGCGATCTACGCCCGGATCGGCTACACGAAGATCTGCGATGCCGTCGAGTACGCCTTCCGCCCCGCCCTTTGAAACAGACACGCTGACCCAAGTGATGTCGCACGGTGAGAGCGCAGCCCGTGCAAACGATTGCCTGGTTCTCGAGCGCGTCGGGGAATCCTCTCGGCTTCGGGATACGAACAACAAGGTGGACGGCCCGCGACGGGCCACCGACGCCGATCGGGAGGGACGGCCTACCGGCCGCAGTCACATGTTCGAGACCTGGACGAACGACTGGCAGCTTCGAGCGGCCTGCCGCGGCGAGGATTCCTCGTACTTCTTCGCTCCGAGCTATTTCGAGAAACGCCGAGAGAAGGATGCGCGGGAGGCCGTCGCCAAGGAGATCTGCTTCCGCTGTCCGGTCCTTGAGGTGTGCAGGGAGTACGCCTTGGACGTTCGCGAAGGTCACGGCATCTGGGGCGGGCTGAACGAGATGGAACGGCGGGCGATGCTCCGTCAACGGGCGGCCCAAGCCGTCTGAGGCGTCGCGGCTCGAACGAGAACGCCGGGACGGGTCCCCGGGGGTCGCGGTTTGAGAGGATGCCGCCCATGAATGATGCCGAGCTCTTTCAGCGCATGACCGACCTGGGGCACGAGCTCCCGCCGACCCCCAAAGCCGTCGCCTCCTACGTCCCGGTCCGGATTGCGGGCGGAACGGCCTATGTCGCCGGGCAGCTACCCAACGTGAACGGCGTCGTGATGAGCCCCGGGCTGCTCGGGGGCGAGGTCACCGTGGCGGAGGGCCAAGCCGCGGCGCGGCAGGCGGCACTTCAAGCGCTCTCCGCGCTCCGGGATGCCCTTGGGTCCTTCGACCGGCTGCTCGGCATCCTGCAGGTCACGGTCTACATCGCGAGCGTGCCGGAGTTCGACGAGCACCCGATCGTCGCGAACGGAGCGAGCGATCTGTTGGTCGAAATCCTCGGGGACGCGGGCAAGCACGCGAGGGCGGCCGTGGGGATGTCGTCGTTGCCGCTCGGAGGCAGCGTGGAGGTTGTCGTGACCGCCGAGGTGACTCCGGCCTAGCCGGTTCCGCGAGCGCCGTCCCGCAGGACGCGGACGTCGCCGTCTCGCCGCGTGATCCCCTGTTGGTCGAACCATTCCATCAGCGGAACCGCGTACTTGCGGCTCGTGCCGAGCCCCTCCCGAAGCGCGCTCACCGTGATGCCGGCATCGCCGGTCGCGCCGATCGCCGATTCCGCCCGAGCGACGAACGTCGGCGTCACGATGAGATCGGCGCTCAGACGGACGACCACACCCTCTCGCGCGGCCGCGTCGATCACGTCGCGGCCGATGCCGGCGGCGATCAGCTCCTTCACGGTCGGGGGCGTCGCCTCGTGCTCGCCTCCGATCGCCGCCAGGAGGCGTTCGACATCGGCTGTGGGGCCCTGAAGTTCGACGCGATGAGTGGAGAGGCGGATCGTCGTCGCGTCTCGCACCGTGACGCCACGCGCGTCGAGGTCGGCGAGCAATGCATCCGCCAGTGTGTCGTCGGCGGGGGCGCGCGCGGCGCGGAGCGTTCGTGTAGCTGCCCGTCGAACGAGCACCAGATCCGCTCCCTGGTGAAGTGGGTGCTCGGCGTGATAGGCCGCGAGCATCTCGGTGACCGTGGTCTCCACCGCCTCACGAAGGACGTCGGACACCAGCCAATCACCGACCACGACTCCGCCCGCTCCTTGTGAGCCGGTGAGGATCGCGACCTCTCCAGCAGGAACCGCGCCTCGTTCGGCGACCAGGATCGCAGGCAGCTCGTCGCGCGACGCGGCAGCTCGAGCGGTCAACCGGGCGGCGGTGGTCGCTCCGGCCCTGGCCGGCGGCGCGACGTCCAAGACGACGCCTCCCGCGACGGTCTCGCCTCGTCCGGCCTCCCGCAACACGAACCGGTCGCCCACGTCCAACACCAACGGATGTGCGGTGGTGATGCGCGCGAACGCCTCGCTGTCGGGTTCGAGCTTCGTCGTGTCGTACCAGCGCAGCCGAACCTTCGATGCGGTGGCACCCGCGTAAAGGATGAACGCGCCCCGAGAGGTGACGGCATGAGTCAGTCCGCGGACCGGCCGGACCCGCGCCTCGAACACCTGGGTCGGGCGCCACGCGCCGGGTTTCGCGAGCACGTTCCCGCGCTCCAGCGCGGTGCGCTCCGCGCCGACCAGGTTCGCCGCCACGCGGGAGACGGGACAGGCGCGATCCTCGGTGGCCTTGTGCGTCTGCAAGGAACGTATGCGCGCTCGCGCGCCGGTGGGATACAGCTCCACTTCGTCGCCGACGCTCAAGCAGTCGCCGCCGAGCGTTCCGGTGACCACGGTTCCCGATCCCTTGATCGTGAACACGCGATCGACGAACAGACGCACGCGGGCGTCCTCGGGTGGACTCGCGGCGATGAGCATCACGTCGAGCGCGGCGGTGAGCTCCTCGATGCCCTCACCGGTCTGTGACGACACCGGGAGGATCGGCGCGTCCGCGAGCGCGGTGCCAGTCAACCGTTCGCGCACGTCGTCCGCGGCGATCTCGAGCGTCTCGGCGTCGACCAGGTCGCGTTTGGTCAGGGCCACGACACCGCCGCGCACACCGAGGACGTCCAGGATCTGGAGGTGTTCCTCGGATTGCGGCTTCCACCCCTCGTCCGCAGCCACGACGAAGAGCACCAACCTCACGGGTCCGACGCCCGCTAGCATGTTGGCGATGAACCGCTCGTGACCGGGAACGTCGACGAATCCGATCTCGCGTCCGGAGGGCAGCGTGCACCACGCGTACCCCAGATCGATGGTCAGCCCGCGCCGTTTCTCCTCGGTCCAGCGGTCGGGATCGATGCCGGTCAAACGAACGATCAGGGACGACTTGCCGTGATCCACGTGGCCGGCCGTCGCAACGACACGAAGCTCGCCCGGCACGGCGGATTCAGTCCTCGTCGACGTCGTCGCCCTCGAGGGCGTACTGGATCGCGCGCGTCAGGTCGGGCAGCTGATCCGGCAGCACGGTTCGCACGTCGAAGACGACGGCATCCGGCTCGACCCGACAGAACACCGACGGGGTACCCGAGCGCAAACGCGCCGCGAACACGTTCGGGTCCGCCGTCTTCAGGGCCACGCCCCACGACGGCATCGTAGTGCCGGGCATCGAGCCGCCGCCGACGACCGACTCGCACTTGCGAACGTGCGCGCCCTCCAGGTCGCCGTCGAGCGACTCGGCCAGCGAGTGGGCGCGATGCGAGAGCTCCTCGAGCGGCGCCAGCAACATCTGGTGCACGGGCAACTCGTTGGCTCGACCGGACGCGTGCATCGCAAGCACCGTCTCGAGCGCCGCGATCTGCATCTTGTCCACACGGACAGCGCGAGCGATCGGATGCGCGCGCAGCTTCGCCACGAGGTCGGCCCGTCCGACCACGATGCCCGCCTGTGGTCCCCCGAGCAGCTTGTCGCCCGAACACGTCACCAGATCCGCGCCGTCGGCCAGCGCCTCGGACACCGTCGGCTCGTCCGGCGGCATCCCGTGCTCACGTTGCAGCAACCCGGAGCCGACGTCGAACACGAACGGCACGCTGTGCTTCGCCGCGAGCGTGGCCAGCTCCTTCGCCGCCGGCGTGGCAGTGAAGCCGACGACTCGGTAGTTGCTCGGGTGTACCTTGAGGATCGCGCCGGTGCGTTCGGTGATCACGGACCGGTAGTCGCTTGCACGCGTGCGATTCGTAGTGCCAACCTCGACGAGCTTCGCGCCCGATGCGGCCATGATGTCGGGGATCCGGAACTCGCCGCCGATCTCGATCAGCTCGCCGCGGGAGACCAGGACCTCCTTGCGGCGCGCCAGCGCCGCAAGGGAGAGCAGGAGCGCGGCGGCGCAGTTGTTCACGACGAGTGCGTCCTCGGCTCCGGTGAGCGCGATCAGCAGCGCCTCGGCACGGGTCGAGCGCTTCCCGCGCTTGCCGCTCTCGCGATCGACCTCCAGATCCGAGTAGGTCCCTGCGGCTCGGGCTGCCGCACGCGCCGCTTTTTCCGGCAGCGGCGCCCGTCCCAGGTTCGTGTGCAACACCACGCCGGTCGCGTTGATCACCTGCGTAAGGCCGGTCGCGATCTTGGAGGCCACGCCGATCGCGTGCGCGAGCAGTTCGTCGTCCGGGAGCGGCTCGATCCCTCGTTCGGCGGCGGCGCGCGCCTCGTCGAGTGTTCGTGCGATCGTTCGCTTGAGGAGCGGGCGTCCGAAGCTGGCGATGGCTCGCCGGCCGGGCTCGGAACGCAGCAGGGCGTCGAGCGAAGGGACCTTCCGGCGAGCGTCGACGGCCATGACGCGGAGCCTACCGCGACCACGCCCCGGCCCGCGCCGGGGCCGCCACCACGGGTAGGATGTCCGGCGATGGTCGACACCGAGCGTCCGGCGTTCCAGAGCTCGCAGATCGCGTCGCTCGTGCGTGGCGGCGGGCTCGACGTGGATGTCGTGCCCTCCGGCGGCACGTTCAAGACCGAGGAGATGATCCTCAACATCGGTCCGCAGCATCCGTCGACGCACGGCGTTCTCCGGGTGGTGATCGAGCTGGACGGCGAGGTCATCAAGCGCGCCGAGCCGGTGATCGGATACATGCATCGCGCGGCCGAGAAGCTTGCCGAGTATCGGGACGCGCGCCAGGTCCTGGTCCTCATGAACCGCCACGATTGGATCAGCGCCTTCAACAACGAGCTCGGGTGGACCATTGCGGTCGAGCGTCTGGCCGGCATCGAGGTTCCCGAGCGCGCGCAATGGATCCGCACCATGTTCGCCGAATGGAACCGGATCCTGAATCACCTGATGTTCAGTGGATCGTTCCCATTGGAGCTCGGCGCCATGACGCCGATCTTCTACGCGTTCCGCGAACGGGAGTTGATCCAGGACATGATGGAATCGGTGACCGGCGCCCGCATGCACCACTCGTACTGCCGGGTCGGTGGACTGAAGGACGACCTGCCTGCCGGCTTCCTGAAGCGTTCCGGCGAAGTGCTTGCCGAGACACGCAAGCGCATCAAGGAGTACGAGACCCTGATCATGGGGAACGAGATCATCTTCGCGCGCACGCGGAACGTGGGCGTGTTGCCGGCGGACGTCGCGGTCGCGTACGGCTGCTCCGGGCCAGTGCTGCACGCGAGCGGCGTGCCCATGGATCCGCGCAAGGACGAGCCGTACGAGAAGTACGCCGAAGTGGAGTTCGACGTTCCCGTGGGAAAGACCGGCGACTGCTACGACCGCCTGTGGGTCTTGGTGGAACGGATGAAGCAGTCGTGCAACATCATCGAACAATGCATGGACAAGCTTCCCGCCGGACAGTTCCGCGCAGCGAAGCTCCCGAAGACGCTGAAGCTGGACGGCGAGGTCTACGTCCGCACCGAGAACCCGCTCGGCATGATGGGCTACTACGTCGTGGGCGACGGGAAGCCGGAGCCGTACCGGCTGAAGATGCGCACGCCGTCGTTCTCGAACGTCAGCGTGATCCCCGCCATCCTTCCCGGATGCCTTGTTCCCGACCTCATCGCGATCCTCGGCTCGATCTTCTTCGTGGTCGGCGACGTCGACCGCTGACCGTCTGAAGACCGTTTCTCGAGGCCTTGCGTGTCCGACTCCGCTGGCGATATCGTCTGCGATATCGCGATCGATATCGGGAGGCGATGGGTGCCCACGGAGCGAGAAGGCAAGGACCGGTCGACCGACCTGCTTCTGAAGGCGATCCGCAGCCTTCCGGAAGAAGAACAGGACGAGGTACTCAAGGGCTTGTTCCGCAGCAGCTTGAGTCACACGGACGACCCGGTCTTCTCGGGCGGCGACGTCACCGTCACGCCTGGTCCGCCATTCGACGTCGTGAAACAGACGACGCAACCGCTGTTGGTGAGGCTGCCTGTGGATCTGCACGAGCGCCTGCGAGGGTGGGCCACGTCTCATGGGTTCTCGATGGCGGCCATCGCGCGAGGACTGGTTGAGCGCTTCCTCGACGAGCAGGATCGGTCGACGCCCACGTAGCCCGAACCGCGAAGTAGTCTGACTCAGACTAGTGTTGGCGTGTGAGCCACACGTTGCCCGGTCCGGAGTAGCTCGCGCCTTCGCCCCAGATCGCGATCGTTTGACCGGTGTTCGTGACGTCGAGCTCGCCGTAGTCGCCGTAGGCCTCCAGGAATCCTCGCGGGCCCTTGTACGCCGTGCCGGATATGGCGTTCGAGAGGCGGACCGCCTTCGACCACGTGATTCCGCCGTCGGTCGTTTGCGCGAACCACACGTTCCATCCGCCGGTGCGCGTGTCCATCCACCAGACGCGGAAGTCGCCGGGTCCTCCGGAGGTGGCCGCGGGGAACAAGCCGTTGGCACCGTCCGGAGAGAGCGGCGTGGCTGGCGCCCACGTATCACCGCCGTCGGTCGACATGGTCACGTAGACCCGCTGCGGCGCATACGGTTCGGTGTTCGCCGCGCAGACGTACGCCAAGGTTCCAGCGGAGTCGCCGGCGAGTGCCGGGGTCGGACCGTAGAAGCCGTTCGAACAACCGTCCGACGTGCAATCGGGCTGGCGGTCACCGGTGGCGACACGGACGGTTCGCCACGTCAGGCCGCCGTCGTCGGAGAGCACGACATCCGAATGGATCTTCCCTTTGTAGTCCTGGTCGTAGTCGGTCTGCGCGAACGCGATGTGCTGCCCATCGGCGGACGTCCAAGCCCCGCCGGCGAAGTTGTAGCGCTCGTTGTCGGTCACCTTCACGATCGTGAACGTGGCGCCTCCATCGTGCGACATCGCGACGTGAGTGTCGCCGTGGCTCGGACCGTTCATGTCGACGTAGACGTCTTGTCCGTTCGCCGACACGGCGAGCTGCGGCTTATCCGACCATGCGATCGGCATGGCGACCGGATCCGTCCATGTCTGACCGTGATCGGTGGACTTCGAGTAGACGACGCCGGGCGTGTATCCCTGGAGCCAGACGGCGTGGACGGTCCCCGTGCCGTCGACCTCGATGATCGGGTCGTACTGGCCGTTCGTGATCTCGAGACAGCGGCAGAGGAAGCGATCCGGGGCCCACGTCGCGCCGCCGTCGGCCGAGACACGCAGAACGATGCCCGGGAGCTCGCATCCATGACACCTGCGCGGCAGCGTGTACCGGGTCGCGAGCGCGTAGACGTAGGGAGCGTTCGGGTCGGCAGCGATCGCCGGTTCCCAGTCGTCGGCCTTGGCGCTCCACACATGCTCCGCGGTCCAACCGGGTGTGGGGATGGTGCGAACCGGCCGGCCGAGTCCGATGAGTCCGGAGCGCTGCGCAGAGTCGAACGCCGCGATCCGCGCCTTCGTGATGTCCGCCGCCTCGAGCACCTCGGTCGCGGCCGTATGCTCCGTCTCCGGGTCGCCGGCGGTCTCGCGAACGTGCACTGGGGAGCTTGGACGCATGCCCACGATTTCGACGCCGACCAAGAGCGTCGCGCCGACGAGCACCGCGATGAGTTTGCGCATGAAGACCTTTCCGGTACGGTAAGGCGCACAGCCTGCGGCTAGGGCCGATTCGGAGTCAAGGCAACCAGTCGGGGCGCGGGAGGCCGGGTGTCGCGAGCACGAGCCACCGCAGACGGCCGAGCGCGGACGGATCGACCAGGAGCGTTGCTCGGCTCCGGCCGCTCCAGGTTCGAACGGCCTCGAGACCTTCCCGCGCGTCGAGCAACGCCGTTTGACGTTCGAGCTCCTCGCGGAGCCACGTCTCGAAGCCGAGCGCGAGCAGCGCGTCGTGTTGCGTGACGGACGGATGGGCGACGAGCCCGCGCTCCTCGGCTCGACTCGCGATCCGCGCGAAGTCGATACCCGACGTGATGTCGGTGGAGCCGGGATCGTCGAGCGCGTCGTCCACCACGCGGTGGTCTCGGTAACCGTGGATGTCTCCACCGGTGGAACCCACCGCTCCGTAGTCGATCAGCAGGGCGTAGCCGCGCTGAAGGACCGCCGCGAGGCGATCGACGAATGCGAATGCACCGACGGGCTCGATCGTCTCGACGCCCGTCGGTCCCGGTTCGCCGTCCCACGGCGTCTCGACCTCGAGGAATCCGTCGCCGCCGTCGAGTCCGACGCGTACCTCTCGATCGCCGCGGACGCGACGAAACGGCAGGTTATCCAGCAGCTCGTGGGCGAGCACGACGTGCGTCTCGCCGCCCAGCTCGTGCGTCACGTGGATCCCATCGATCCCGGCGAGCGCCTCCCGCGCTCCGGAGCTGGTCTCGACCGCCGTGTACGCGACGTCCAAATCGGCGAGCTCGTGGGACAGTTGCCGCGCGAGCGTCCCGTCTCCGGCGCCGACCTCCGCGATCCGGAAAGGCTCCGGACGTCCGAGCGCGTCGTGCAACGAACGGAGGGCATTCGCGAGCATCGCGCCGAAAACCGGATGCACGTGCGGGCTGGTGACGAAGTCGCCCTCGGCTCCCACCGACGGCCGCTCGTAATACCCGCCGGGACCATAGAGCGCGAGCTCCATGAACTCGGCGAACGTGATCGGGCCGTTCGCGCGGATGGTCGCACGGATCGCCTCCGCGACCTGCTCGCTCATGATCCGCAGTATGGCTGCGGCGGCGGCCTGGGAGGATAAGCGGCGTGGCGGACGAACTGCGGTTGGCGGCGTCGGTGATCGCGGGGCGCGACGGCTCCGGTGGTCTCGAGGTGCTGGTCATCGAACGCAGCCGCTCCAGCCGGTTCCTGCCCGGGTACGTGGCGTTCCCGGGGGGAGCCACCGATAGCGGCGATGCCACGCTCGCGACGGAATGGTTCGGAACTGTGGATGAGACCTCGCGAGCGTGCGCGATCCGCGAGCTATCCGAAGAGACCGCCCTCGCCCTCACCGTCGACGGCCTGGGTCCGATCGGGGGATGGGATCCGCTCAGTCCGGTCGGCATGGCGCCTCCATCGCTCGAACAGCTGCCCGAGATCGCCCACTGGATCGCCCCAGAAGACGTGCCCGTGCGGTTCGATGCGCGCTACTACGCGGTCGAGGCCATCGACGGTCTGGAGCCCACGCCCGACGGAACGGAAGCGTCCTCGGCGTGGTGGGCAAGCGCGACCGAGCTGCTCCAGGACCATCACGCCGGCCGGCGCAAGCTCTACTGGCCGACGTTCTTCACCATGACGGCATTGGCCGGATGCGGCTCGGTCGCCGACCTGCTTGCGTTGCGCTTCGAGACGCGTGAAGCGACGGACGACGAGGTCGAACGTCTCCCGCGCGCGACGTTCTGGCAGGACTAGCAATGCTGTCGATCGTTCGCGTGCTGGCGCCGAACCCCAGCATCTACACGCTCGAGGGAACGAACACGTGGATCGTCGGTGCCGAGCCATCGATCGTGATCGACCCCGGCCCCGAGATCGAGTCGCACCTGGTGGAGGTGGCCAGCGCCGCCGGTCGCGTCGCAGCCGTCCTCGTCACGCACGACCACGAGGATCACGCGCCCGGGGCGCCCGCGTTCGCCGCACGCGTCGGCGCGCCGCTCTACGCGTTCCGACTTGCCGGCGCGGAGCACGTCCGCGACGGACAGAGGTTCGCGGGTGCCGACGGCATCGAGGTGGTCGCGGAATACACGCCGGGACATTCGTCCGATCATGTGGCGTTCTTCGTCCCGTCGGAGCGAGCACTCTTCACCGGCGATGCCGTCGTGGGCCGCGGCACCAGCTTCATCGATCCGCCGGACGGCGACCTGGCGCTCTACCTTCGGTCGCTGGGACGGATGCAGGAGTTGCATCCGCGAACGATCTACCCGGGGCACGGCCCGATCGTGTTCGATGCGGGAGCGAAGCTCGCCGAGTACATCGGGCATCGGCAGGACCGCGAGCAAGAGGTAGTCGGGCTTCTCAGTGAAGGGAAGCGGACGATCGCGGACCTGGTCGCGACGATCTACGCGAACTACCCACCGGACGTGCACGCGCTGGCGGGGCGCTCCGTCCTTGCCCACTTGCTCAAGCTGGAGAGCGAAGGGCGCGCAGAGCGGAAAGGAAAAGCCGACGACGCG
Organism: Actinomycetota bacterium; assembly: GCA_043741335.1. Lineage (GTDB taxonomy): Bacteria > Actinomycetota > UBA4738 > UBA4738 > HRBIN12 > JBBQVZ01. The sequence goes on along the minus strand of JAYUAK010000175.1, from coordinate 496 downwards.
ATCTGGTCCGCCAGCGAGCCCCGCGTCTGCGCGCGATGCGGCCGCCCGGTGAAGGGTCGCGCCCGCCTGTGCGGCCCGTGCAGCCTCGCGGTGTTGCAGGACACGGCGGACTCGGGCCAGGGCGGCTAGGTGTTCGCGTCGGGGTCGCGTTCCCAGACCGAGATGTGCTTCGTGCTGCCGCTCGTGAACGGCGAACGGTCCCAGTCGGCCCATCGTTCACGAAGGCGGAGACCGGCGAGTCGCGCCATCACGTCGAGCTCCGACACGTAGGCGTAGCGGATCTTCACCGGTTATAAACGGATCCCGTCCTCTCGGATCACCACGCGCTGGCTGTCAGTTCGCTGCGCCATCGGGTCGTTCTGCGTCACCTCGAGCGAGACCCGATCCGGTTCGACGTCGATGGCCGAAACGCGTTGACCACGGTCGAACCTGCTGGCATCGAACACGAACGCCTCCATGACGAAGACACCGTCGGGCGTCAGGTGCCGCGCGACCG
>JAYUAK010000174.1:0-10993 GCA_043741335.1 Actinomycetota bacterium | reverse complement strand
AGCGACGCCGCGACAATGGCGGCGCTCAGGAGTGCGGTGGGATGAGGGCGGAGCGTTCCTTGATGGCTGGTTCGCAGCGTCGGGTCAGCCGAAGCGTTCGACCCGGAGATCGGAGTGGCGCGCGATCACGTCGAAGTCGCGGTCGTTGTGAAGCACCGATGCGTCCGCCAGGATGGCGACCGCAGCGATCAGACAGTCGGTGACTTGCCGGACCGTCTCTCCGGCTGAGCGGCATGCTCGATAGATACGTGCGGCTTCCTCGTATTCGGTGGTCCCGTGCATGGGGATCAGCGGGTACTCGAGGAGCATCTGGTGGATAGCCGTGGCGTGGTCGTCGGATCGCGCCCCAGCAAGGAGCTCCACGAGGATGATGCCTGTCGTCGTCATGTCCTCGTCGTCATCGATGAGCGCCCTCATCATCGAATGAAGCGGATGACCGGACCCTCGGATGAACTCCACCCAGGCCGATGTGTCCGGGAGGATCATGTCTGGGCTACGACACCTTCGCGCATCGCGTCGAGGTCGCCATCCCAGCCCGTCCCCTCGAGGGCGAGCGTCTTCTTCTTCCGCTCCTCGACACGAGCCGCGTAGCGCAGAGCGAAATCGACCGCCTCGCGCTTCGTGCGAAGGTCATACAGTCGCATGACCTTCGTGAGGAGTCCTTGGTCGATCACGATGTTGGTGCGAACCATGCGGCCCACGCTAGCACCTCCCTACGACAGACACATCGATGTGTATCCTACTCCCGTTCCGTCCGGCGCTCGTTCCTCCCCGTAAACTGGCGCTTCCGAACCGCTCGATTCGTTCCGGAGGCATGGGTGACCAAGTACGTCTACGACTTCTCTGAAGGCAACAAGGACATGAAGGACCTGCTCGGCGGGAAGGGCGCCAACCTCGCCGAGATGACGAACATGGGGCTCCCGGTCCCGCACGGGTTCACGCTCACCACGCAGGCGTGCCTCGAGTACCTGGAAGTGGGCGACTGGCCGCCCGGCGTGATCGACGAGGCTGAGGAGCACTTGGTCCGGCTCGAGCACACCATGGGCAAGACTCTCGGCGATCCGAACGATCCGCTCCTGGTCTCGATCCGCTCGGGCGCGAAGTTCTCGATGCCGGGCATGATGGACACGGTCCTCAACCTGGGGCTGAACGAGGACTCGCTCAAAGGTCTCGCCCACCAGATGGGCGGCGATGTGCGGTTCGCGAACGACTCCTACCGCCGGTTCCTCCAGATGTTTGGCAAGATCGTGATGAACGTGCCGGCGGATGCCTTCGAGCACGCCCTCGACGAGGCGAAGGAGCGCAAGGGCCCCGGTGCTCAAGACAAGGATCTGGACGCCGACGACCTGCGCGAGGTGATCGACGCGTTCCTCGGCATCTATGAACAGCACACGGGCAGCCCGTTCCCGACCGACCCTCGCGAGCAGATGCGTCTGGCGACCGAGGCGGTCTTCAAGTCGTGGAACGGCAAGCGCGCGATCGACTATCGGCGCCAGAACAAGATCAGCGACGACCTCGGCACCGCGGTGAACGTGGTCGCGATGGTGTTCGGTAACCGAGGCGATGATTCGGGCACCGGTGTGGCGTTCACGCGCGACCCGGCCACGGGAGAAAAGGTGCCCTACGGCGACTACCTGTCGAACGCGCAAGGCGAGGACGTCGTCGCCGGGATCCGCCAGACGCTGCGCCTCGCCGAGCTCGCGACGCTCGACCCGGTCTCGTACGGTGAGCTGCTGCAAGTGATGCACACGCTCGAGATGCACTACCGCGACATGTGCGACATCGAGTTCACGATCGAGAAGGGCACGCTCTGGATCCTGCAGACACGCATCGGCAAGCGGACCGCGCTCGCCGAGTGGGTGATGGCCTACGAGATGCTGCGCGAGAACCTGATCAGCGCCGACGAGTCGCTGCTCCGCGTGGACGCGAACCGCCTGGAGGAACTCTTCAAGGTCCGGGTCGACGAAGATGCTTGCGCCGCAGCCGGGATCGAGCCGATCGCGAAGGGTCTGAACGCGTCGCCCGGTGCCGCGATCGGCAAGGTCGTGTTCAGCGCCAACGACGCGAAGGACTGGATGAGTCGCGGCGAGAAGGTTGTCCTGGTCCGCCGCGAGACCACGCCCGACGACTACCACGGCATGATCGCATCGCAGGGCATCCTGACGAGCGCCGGGGGGACCAACTCGCATGCGGCCGTCGTGGCCCGCGGGGAGGGGATCCCGGCGGTGTGCGGCGCCGACGCGATCAAGCTCGACATGGCGTCGAAGACCTTCACCGCCAACGGCACCAAGATCATCGAAGGCGACCTCATCACGATCGACGGCTTCACGGGGCACGTCTTCGTCGGACAAGCGCCGACCAAAGAGTCAGTGCTCCTGAAGGCTCGCGAGGGTGACGCGGCAGCGCGCGAGGAAACCATCTGGATGGCGTTCGAGGCGTTGATGAGCCATGCGGACTTGCGCCGCCGTCTGCGGGTCCGCGCGAACGCCGACACGTGGAAGCAATCGACGCACGCGCGGGAGCGGGGTGCCGAGGGCATCGGCCTGTGCCGCACCGAGCACATGTTCCTGGGCGAGGAGCGCGTCGAGGCCGTCCGCCAGATGATCTTCGCGGAGACCGACGCGGAGGAACAGGCCGCTTACGACGTCCTCCTGCCGTTGCAGCGCGGGGACTTCGTCGGGATCTTCACGGCCATGAGCGGCCTGCCCGTGACGGTGCGCTTGCTCGACCCCCCGCTGCACGAGTTCCTGCCGAACCAGGTGGATCTGGCGGTCGAGGTCGCGCTGGGCGAGGAGCGCGGCGAGGACGTCACCGAGCACAAGCGGATCCTCCAGAAGGTGAACGAGCTCCACGAGATGAACCCGATGCTCGGCCTCCGCGGCGTGCGTCTGGGGATCGTGAAGCCTGGCCTGTACGCGATGCAGGTGCGTGCGATCTGCGAGGCCGCGGCGCAGGTGAAGAAGGAGGGCGGCGATCCACGGGTGGAGATCATGATCCCGCTGGTGGCAACGGCGCCGGAGCTGAAGCAGATGCGTGACGAGCTGGAGCCGGTCGCGAAACAGGTGCTCGCCGACGAGGGCGTCGACCTCGGGCACCTGGAGTTCGGGACCATGATCGAGCTGCCCCGCGCAGCCGTCACCGCCGGAGAGATCGCCGAGTGCGCCGACTTCTTCTCGTTCGGGACGAACGACCTCACGCAGACCGCGTTCGGCTTCAGCCGCGACGACATCGGCAAGTTCGTCGGGATGTACGAAGAGCGGAAGCTCGTGCCCGCGAACCCGTTCGTCACAGTGGACCGGCCGGGGGTCGGTCGCCTCATGAAGATCGCGTGCGAAGAGGGCAAGGCCGCGAACCCTGCGTTGCACCTCGGGATCTGCGGCGAGCACGGCGGCGATCCCGCCTCCGTCGTCTTCTGCCATCAGATCGGCCTGGACTACGTGAGCTGCTCGCCCGACCGCGTGGAGACGGCCAGGCTGGCCGCCGGTCAAGCCGCCGTCGGCGAGGCCGAGTCTGCCTCGAAGTAATCGTGGGTGACGAGGGTCACCTGGAATCCGCCGAACCTCGGAGAAGAGCCCCCACCTCGGTGATGCACTCGCACGTTCACTCGCGATAGGTTGCGACGTCCTCCCTTCTCCCCCGTGAGAACAGGAGGTGGTAAGTGAGAGCGCGATCGTCTCCGCTCTTCGGGCGTCTCTGGCCGCGGCTCGTTGTCGTCGCTGTGGGATGCGCCGCGGTGTCCGCGTTGTTGGCTGCGCCGTTCGCCGTGCAGGCCATGCCCCCACCCGGCTGGACGCACGATCATTCCTCGGCCGGGATCCCCGCTCGTCCGCACGGCTACAGCGGCCTGGTCGCAACGTTCGGACAGCCGTGTAACACCGCGGCGAACGCTGCAAGGTCGTCGTGGCCCTCGCAGTCAACACCCGGCGTGGACGGGTACATCAACTACCACCCGTACATCGACCGGGACGTCAGCTGGAACATCCGGAACCACATCGCCGCCGACTTGAACGAGGGGGCGCTGTATCCGGGCATCGGTGGGTACAACTGCCGGCAGATCGAAGGCACCACGAGCTGGTCCGTCCATGCGTTCGGCGCGGCTATCGACACCAACTGGCAGCGGAACCCACGCGGGAATACCACCTGGAACGGCGTGGGCGCCGACGGCCACAACTACAAGAAGTATCTGCCCAACCTGTGGAAGGGGGCCTACCCCGGCCACCACTTCTATTGGGGGATCAACTTCAGCACCATCCCCGATCCCATGCACTTCCAGTACGTCACCGGCTATTGAGGAGGTATCGATGCGTCGAAGAGCATTGTTCGTTGCCGTCGCGCTCACCGCGAGCGCGGTCGGGGCCTTCTCGGGCATGAGCCTGAGTCAGGCATCGCGCGCCGTCGCGTGCGAACGCGAGGCAGTACAACCGATCGGGCCGCGCGCGTCCGTCGGGCGGGGCCTCGGCTTACCCGCCGTTGTCGGAGGGCGGTCGTTGGTCGTCGTCGGCTCGACCGGCAGCCGCGAGGCGTTCGCCGCACCAACGACCGCCGGCGCCGGCGTGATCCGTCACGTCACCGCACGGTCCGGATCCGGTACGGCGTTCGTTGTGGATCGCCGTGGCCCCGACTCCGTGGTCGTCGTGACTCCTACCGGCACGATCCGGCTAGACCAGCCCGGCGAGGCCACGCAGCCGTCGTGGTCGCCCGACGGCCGCCTCGTGTGGTCGCTCGGTTCGCGCATGCGGGTGTGGTCGCCCGCGACGTCGTCCACGTTGGACATCGCCGCGCCGTCGGCAGCGATCGGGTTGTTCTCGCCCGTCTTCGTGGGGACCGATTCCATCATCGCCGTGATCGCCGAACCCGAACCGGGCTTCACGCGCACCGAGGACGAAGGCCTCGACAACCTCTGGCGCTACGACCTGGCGACGAAGGGATGGGCACGCATCACCGCGTTCCACGCCCGTGGCGATCGGTGGTCCGCGATCCGGACGCCGATCCAACGAAGCGATGGATCCGTGGAGTTCGTTCGCATCCGCGGGCTCAGCTCCGCCACCGCTCTGCCGTCGTTCGAGCTGTGGCGGTTGTCCGCAAGCAGGACCGCATCAAAAGTGCGAGATCTGCCTCGCGAGATGTATCTCGCCGGGGTCCTGAACGGGCGTCGGGTGTGGAACATCTTCGACCAGGGGAGCGGTGAGTGGCGCCTCTACTCGGAACGCTCACCCGAAACCCTCGTCGACCTGGGGTGCGGTGCCGTGATGGTCGACCCGCGCTCCGTCGACGATCCGGATCGAACGCCGCTCCGAACCGAACCGTCACCGACGCCGACGCCCAGTCCGGAGCCGACGCCGACCCCCACGACGACGACGACTCCCAGCCCGGATCCGACCTCTACCCCTTCTCCGACCCCCACGCCGAGTCCGACCCAGAGCTCGATCGCCGGGATCCTCGTTGGAGATTTCGGGTCGTTCGAGTCGGCAGTCGATACACAAGGAGCGATCCAGACGGCATATGCGTCCGCGCAGGTCGAGATCGTGGACAGCACGACGGCGCCGAACATCGTCCGGCCCGGCGTGTGGGCGGTCGTGATGCTCATACCCAACGACACGGACACCCTGGCCGCTCTCGTCGACTTCCGCACACGCTTGCCGCAATTTCAGGATTGGAGTTGGGTGGTCTCGGTATGAGGGTGCGTTCGACGTCGGCGTTCGTGGTCGCATCGATCGTCGTTGCGCTGGCGTCGTGCGCGAATCACGGCGGTGCGACGATCGACCTCGGGTCGCCCAGTACCGGTCCGCCGAGCGCCGGAACGGGCTCCGTTACGAAGTGGCTCGGAGTCGTGAAGGCCGCGGCCGATCCCAACGATCTGGACGCGGACACGACGGCGGTCGGTGCGATCATCGGGAAGTCGATCGTGGTGTCTCCAGCCGCATGCTTCGACGGGTTGCCGGCTCGCTACGCGGGTGACAGCTATGTGCTCGGCGTCGTGGCTCCCACCAAGGAAGCCCTGGACGTCTTGCTCACCAAGCTCGGTCGTCCAGTTCTTTTCGAAGGGCAGATCACCACGATGTGTCTGGACTGAAGAGCCGGTCCACGATCGACACGTTGTTAGCCTGCATGGGTGACCCGCATCCGCCGGCATCCCGTGCTCGCCGGGGTCGCGCTCGTGCTCCTGGTCCTCGTGACCATGGTCGGTGCGAGCGCGATCACGGTGTGGCGCGCCGCTCACACCGACGACGCCAGCGTCATCGAGCGGGCCGACATCATCATCGTGTTGGGTGCCGCGCAGTACAACGGCACGCCGTCACCGGTATTTCAGGGGCGCCTGGACCACGGGATCCTGCTCTTCCAGCAGGGCTGGGCCGACCGCGTGATGGTGGTGGGAGGCAAGGCCCCGGGGGACTCGACGACCGAGGCGCAGGCCGGCCGGGACTACCTGGTGTCTCAGGGCATCCCGGCCGCATCCGCTCTGGCCGAGCCCGTGGGGCGCACAACGTACGAGAGCCTGGTCGGTGCCGCGCACTATATGAAGCAGCACGGGATGAAGAGCGCGTTCCTCGTCTCGGACCCGTGGCACAACGCCAGGATCAAACGGATGGCGTCGGATCTGGGGATCCAGGGATACGCGTCGGCCACCTGGACCTCGGCGGCCACCAGCGAGGAGACGCGGTCCACCGGCTATCTGCGAGAGACGCTTGCCTACCTCTACTACCGCGTCTTCGGCCGCTGAGCGCCAGCCGACCAGCCGTCCCCGACTGTCCCCGCTCGCCGCTAGCATGACGACGATGGCGAGTCCCCGTGAGCGCAGCGAGCAGATCGAGCGCGACACGCTCTCGCCTCGCGCGGTCCTGGCGGCCGACTCCAAGGGACGCGAGCGCGACGAACCCCAGGACCCTATCCGCACGGTCTTCCAGCGCGACCGCGACCGCATCGTGCACGCGAAGGCGTTCCGCCGGCTGAAGCACAAGACGCAGGTGTTCCTGGCGCCCGAGGGCGATCACTATCGCGTGCGCCTGACCCATACGCTCGACGTCAGCCAGATCGCGCGCACCGTGGCCCGCGCCCTCCGCCTGAACGAGGACCTCACCGAGGCCATCGCTCTCGGCCACGACCTGGGCCACACCCCGTTCGGACATCTGGGCGAGCAGGCCCTCACGCCGTTCTTGGGCAAGCCGTTTCGCCACAGCGAGGAGAGCCTGCGCGTCGTCGACTACCTGGAGAACGACGGCCAGGGGCTGAACCTCACGTGGGAGGTGCGCGACGGCATCGTCCATCACCCGTGGTCCATGCCGCCGCCCTCCACGCTCGAAGCGCAGGTGGTTCGGTTCGCCGATCGCATCGCCTACATCAACCACGACATGGACGACGCCATCCGCGCCGGGGTCCTGGATCCCAGCGAGCTCCCGCGCGAACCGCTCGCCGTCTTGGGCGACACCCATTCCCAGCGCATCAACACGCTCGTCACCGACCTCATCGAACAGAGTGACGATCAACCCGAGATCCAGCTCTCTCCGCCGGTCTTCGCCGCGCTCGACGCCCTGCGCGACTTCATGTTCGAGCAGGTCTACATGCGCGAGACCGCGCGGGGTGAGCACGAGAAGGCCGTGAAGCTCATCCGCGACCTCTTCGCCCACTATCTGGAACATCCCGACGAGATGCCGCCCGAGTACCATCAGGCGCCGGGGGATCTGCCGACCCGCGTCGCCGACTTCATCGCCGGCATGACGGATCGGTACGCCCTTCGAACGTACGAGCGGCTCTTCCTTCCCCAGGGCTGGCTGAACTAGACGAGCCGGGAGCACCCGTGGCGGGCAGGATCAAGCAGGAAGACATCGAGGCGGTCCGGGAGCGGACCGACATCGCCAAGCTCGTCGGGCAGTACCTGACCCTCAAGAAGACCGGGCACGATTCGCTGTCGGGGCTCTGCCCGTTCCACCAGGAGAAGACGCCCTCTTTCAGCGTCTCGCCTGGTAAGCAGGTCTACTACTGCTTCGGGTGCGGCAAGGGCGGGGACGCCATCGGGTTCCTGCGCGAGCTCGAGACCCTCGGCTTCACCGAGGCCGTCGAACGGCTGGCGCAACAAGCCGGCATCACGCTCCGCTACGAGGGCGACTCACCCGCCGAGCGCCGCGCCGCCGCCCGTCGCATCGCGCTCATCAAGGCGAACGAGGAGGCCGCGCGCCTCTACACCAAGCTGCTCGCGGAGGGCCCCGAGGCCGAGGAGGCGCGCGCCTACGTCGCCGGGCGGGGCATCCTTCCCGAGTCCGTCGAACGGTTCGGCATCGGGTACGCGCCCACGTCCCCCGACTACCTGCTCAAGCGGATGACCCGCGAGTTCTCGCCCGAGATCCTGTTGGAGGCAGGTTTGGCCACCCGCGGTGACGACGGCTCCGCGGTCCGCGACCGGTTCCGCGGGCGGATCACGTTCCCCATCCACGATCTCCAGGGTCGCGGGATCGGGTTCGGAGCGCGGATCCTGCCGACCGACCCGCGTGCAAGTGAGCAGGCGAAGTACCTGAACACCGCCGAGACGCCCATCTACAAGAAGAACGAGGTGCTGTTCCATCTGGCGGCGGCGCGCGGAGTGATCGCGCGCACCGGTGAGGTCTACGTGGTCGAGGGCTACACCGACGTCATCGGGTTGGTGCAAGTCGGCATCGAGAACGCGGTGGCCACGTGCGGCACGGCGCTGGGGGAGGGGCACTTCCGCTTGCTCAGCCGGTTCGCGCAGCGCGCGATCTTGGCGTTCGACTCGGACGAGGCCGGCGCGCGCGCGGCCGAGCGCGCGTACGCGTTCCAGGAGACGTTCCCCGTGCAGGCGGTCGTGATGATCATGCCGCAGGGTCTGGACCCGGCGGACTTCGTCGCGAAGCACGGCGCCGACGCGGTGCGCGAGGCCGCCAAGCGTTCGCGTCCGCTGGTCGAGTACATGGTTCGTCGAACCGTCGAGCGGCACGACCTGTCGACGGTCGAAGGACAATCCGCCGCCGTGGCCGATGCGCTACCCATCCTGGAGGGACTTTCGGATCCCGTGCGTCGCAGCGAGTATGGACACCTGCTGGCCGACCTCGCGGGTGTGAGTGAGCCGTCGGTGATGCAAGCGTTGAACCATCGCCTGGGCGGCCACCCGCAAGAGGTGGCGAAGACCATGAAGCGCGTCTCCGCCCAGGACAAGGTCGAGCGCGAGATGTTGAAGCTCTTGACTCGCGACGCTGACACGTATCGCGCGTTCATCGACCGGCTCCAGATCGAGCACTTCCGCAACCCCGCGAACCGGCGCGTGTTCGTCGCCATCCACGAGGCCGAAGGCGACGTCGGTGCGATCGCCGGTGGAGAGGATCCGAAGCTCGCGGCGATGGTGTCTTCCTTCGCGGTCGAAGCGCTCGACGGTGGCGACGACGCCGGATACGCCCAGAGCGTCTGGTCGCGACTCCAGGAGTTCTGGTTGAAGAGCACCAGCGACGCCATACGCATGCGGCTGCAGAAGTTGAACCCCGTGAACGATCAACCGGCCTACGACGACCTGTTCCGCGAGCTCGTCGGTGTGGACGGCGACCTCCGCCGCCTGCGCCACGGTGATCTGGGCGTCGACTGAGAACGAAACCCCCATCGTGGGTCCTCGAAACGGTCACCGCGCCCCGCGTTTCGTACACTCGGTCAACCGTGGAACGCGTCCTGAGGAGCACCATTGGCTGAGCCGGCTCGCGACGAACCGCCGATGAGTCTGGACGAGGTCAAGGAATCCATCGCCGCCAAAGGGCGCGAGCGCGGCTTCGTCACCTCCGAGGATCTCCTGGAAGCCGTCCCCGTTGACGACTTCACGCCCGAGCAGGTGGAGGAGTTCCTGACCCAGATTCAGGAGCACCTGTCCGCCGAGTCCATCGAGGTCATCGAGGTCCCCGGCGAAGACGCCGATCCCGCCACGAACGTCCGCATCGAGGTCGACCTGCTGAAGGCGCCGACCAACGACCCGGTCCGGATGTACCTGAAGGAGATCGGCAAGGTCCCGCTGCTGAACGCGGCTCAGGAGGTGGACCTGGCACGGCGGATCGAGGCCGGCGAGCTCTCCACCGCGATGCAGCTGCATCTGGACGAAGAGCCCAAGGCCGATCCGAAGGCGCTCAAGGCGGTCGTGGACCGCGTCTGGGAGATCCGCGACCACCAGCAGACCGCGTTCGGCAAGGTGGAGGGGATCGGCCGCGAGAAGATCGCGAAGTCCTACCGCCCCAAGACCGACCAGGAGATGGACGACTGGCTCCGCCGCGTCGAGCGCGACGGTCAGCTCGCCAAGAAGAAGCTCATCGAGGCGAACCTGCGACTGGTGGTCTCGATCGCCAAGCGCTACGTCGGCCGAGGGATGCTGTTCCTGGATCTCATCCAAGAGGGCAACCTGGGCCTGATCCGCGCGGTCGAGAAGTTCGACCACTCCAAGGGCTTCAAGTTCTCGACGTACGCCACGTGGTGGATCCGCCAAGCCATCACGCGCGCCATCGCCGACCAGGCGCGGACCATCCGCATCCCCGTGCACATGGTCGAGACGATCAACAAGCTGGTCCGCGTGCAACGTCAGCTGCTGCAAGACCTGGGCCGCGAACCCACGCCCGACGAGATCGGCAAGGTCATGGGCATCAGCGCCGAAAAGGTGCGCGAGATCCAGAAGGTGTCGCAGGAGCCTGTGTCGCTCGAGACGCCGATCGGCGAGGAAGAGGACTCCCACCTCGGCGACTTCATCGAGGACTCCGAGGCCGTCGTGCCGGTCGACGCGGCCTCGTTCATCTTGTTGCAGGAGCAGCTCGAGTCGGTGCTCCACACGCTTTCGGAGCGCGAGAAGAAGGTCATCCAGCTCCGCTTCGGATTGGTCGACGGCCATCCGCGAACGTTGGAAGAGGTGGGCCGCGAGTTCGGCGTCACGCGGGAGCGGATCCGCCAGATCGAATCGAAGACGCTGTCGAAGCTGCGGCACCCATCGCGCTCGCAGAAGCTCCGCGACTACCTGGAGTAG
>JAYUAK010000173.1:0-10999 GCA_043741335.1 Actinomycetota bacterium | reverse complement strand
CGTCGCCCTCCAGGATGATCCGTTGCTTCAGCCGCGCCATCTTCGGGTCCGCCACCGGCACCGCCGACAACAGCGCCCCCGTGTAGGGGTGCTTCGGGGTCCGGTACAGGGTGGGGCCCTCTGCCATCTCGACGATCTTGCCCAGGTACATCACCGCCACCCGGTTCGACACGTGCTTCACGACCGCCAGGTCGTGCGCGATGAACAGGTACGTGAGCTTGAACTCCTCCTGGAGGTCGCCCAACAGGTTCAGGATCTGCGCCTGGATCGAGACGTCGAGCGCCGACACCGGTTCGTCGCACACGATCAGCCGGGGCCGCAGTGCAAGAGCCCGCGCAACCCCGATCCGTTGTCGTTGTCCGCCCGAGAACTCATGTGGATACCGGTTGTAGTGCTCGGGGTTCAGGCCCACCAGCTCCATCAGCTGCTGGACCTCGCTCTTGACGTTCTTGCGCGGCACGGTCCCGTGGAGGCGAAACGGCGTTCCGATGATGGTGCCGACCGTCTTGCGGGGGTTGAGCGACGCGTACGGGTCCTGAAAGATCATCTGCATCTCTCGACGCAGCACCCGGAGGTCGCCGCCCTTCAAGTCGGTGATGTCCTGGCCGTCGAACCAGATCTTGCCCTCTGTGGCATCGAACAGCCGCATCACGACCCGGGCGAGCGTCGACTTGCCGCACCCGGTCTCCCCGACCAGGCCGAGCGTCTCGCCCGGGTAGACCTCCAGGTCCACGCCGTCAACCGCGTGCACGTCACCCACACGATGCTGGATCAAGATGCCGCGCGTGATCGGGAAGTACTTCTTGATCCCCTCGATCTTGATGAGCGGCACTGATGACGGGGCCGGCGTCGGCTCGATCCGCTCGGTCGCTTCGACGTTCATCGACCCGCCAGAACTTCCTCGGCGCGGATGCGCTCTTTGTCGGCCAGGCTCAGGTGACACGAGGACGCGTGGTGACCGTCGACGGGCTGGAGTAACGGCACGTCCGTCTTGCAGACATCCATGACGTAGGGGCAACGAGGATGGAACGAGCAGCCGCTGGGGACATTGATGAGAGAGGGCGGCAGTCCCTGGATCGGGTGCAGCGGTTCCTTCTCCTCCCCTTCGTCCAAGCGCGGGATCGAACGGAGGAGTCCCCACGTGTAGGGGTGCAGCGGCCGGTAGTAGATGTCGTCGGTGTTGCCGAACTCGGCGGCCTTGCCCGCGTACATCACCTGGATGTTGTCGCAATGCTCGGCCACGACACCGAGGTCGTGCGTGATGATGATGACGGCGGCGTTGAACTCGTCCTTCAGCCGGTCGATCAGATCCAAGATCTGTGCCTGGACGGTCACGTCGAGCGCCGTGGTGGGTTCGTCCGCGATCAGCAGGTCGGGGTTCAGTGCGAGCGCCATCGCGATCATGGCGCGCTGGCGCATGCCGCCCGAGAACTCGTGAGGGAACTGCTTCGCACGCTCCTCGGGACGAGGGATGTTCACCTTGCCGAGCATCTCGACCGCCTGGCCGAACGCTTCCTTCTTGCTGATGTCCTGGTGCTGGCGGATGGCCTCCGAGATCTGATCGCCCACCTTGTAGAACGGGTGAAGCGAGGTCATGGGGTCCTGAAAGATCATGGAGATCTTCGCTCCCCGGATGGTTCGCATCTCGTCTTGCGGCAGCTTCAGCAGGTCGACGCCTTGGAAGAACACCTCTCCGGAGATGTCCGCGTACTTCGAGTCGGTGAGCCCCATGACGGTGAGTGAGCAGACGCTCTTGCCCGAGCCGGACTCGCCGACGATGCCGAGTGTCTCCCCCGGCTGGATGCTGTACGAGACCCCGTCGACGGCTTTCACGATGCCGTCGTCCGTCTTGAAGTGCACCTTCAGGTCTTTGACCTCCAGGAGCGGCTCAGCCATCTACGTGTACCTCACCCGGGGATCCAGGAACGCGTACACGACATCGACGACCAGGTTGGCGACCGCGATGAACATCGCCCCCAGGATGGTCACACCCATCACCTCGGGGAAGTCCTGGGTGCCGATCGCCTTCACCGCATACTGGCCGATCCCCGGGAGCCCGAAGAGGGTCTCGGTGATGAACGCGCCACCCAGCAGCCCACCGATATCCAGACCGAGCATGGTGACGACCGGCGTCAGCGCGCCCCGCAGGCCGTGCTTGAAGATGACCCTTCGTTCGGGCAGGCCCTTCGCCCGCGCCGTTCGGATGTAGTCCTCGCTCATGGTCTCGATGAGGTTCCCGCGGATCATCCGGGCGTAGAAGGCGGCAGACGTCACCGACAGCGTGATCCACGGAAGGATGAACTTGCCCTGGGCGATCGATTGCCAGATGTTGGAGTCGATCTCGAGGCCCGATGACGGCGCGATCTGGAGCTTGAACCACAGGAAGTACAGCAGCAGCTGCCCCAGCCAGAACACCGGCATGGACACACCGATCAAGGCGAACAACATGCCGGACCGATCCCAGAACGACCCGCGTTTGATGCCGGACACGATGCCGATGGGGATGCCCATCATCAGCCACAGGAACGCGGCACCGAGCGTCAGCGTGATCGTCACCGGCAACCGGCGGAAGATCTCCTCCTTGACGGGCACGAAGTTGCTGTAGGAGTAATAGACGTCTTCGGACAGGAACAGGCCCGGCCAGGGGATCAGCCCTTTCGCGAACCGGGCGTACTGCACGTAGATCGGCTTGTCCAGGCCGAACGCCTTGCGTGCTGCCTCGATCGCCTCGGGGGTCGTCGTCTTGCCCACCGCGCGGCGCGCGGGGTCTCCGGCCGGAAGCTTGACGAAGATCAGGAACGTCAGCAGCGAGACGACGAACAGGACCAGGATCATGAAGAGCCCTCTTCGGATCAGGTACCTACCCGTCTTCTCCACCTCCTCCGACTGCTGCCCGAGCGGAAGGGGTCGCTCCTCGCGACCCCTTGCATCGTGCGACTTCATATCGGGCGGATCGAGCCGATCAGCCCTTGTTCGCAACTGCCATATGGTCGAACGCAGCCAGTCCGGCAAACTGGTCGAACGAGTAGTTGATGACGTTGTCCGAGATGATGTCCACGCTGTTATCGAAGAGATACGGCGCGAACGGCACCTCGTTCTCCATCAGGAACTTGTCGAAGTCGGCCCAGCACTGGAACAGCGCGTCGCCCGTCGATGCTCCACAGGCGGCGATCTTGTCGTCGACGCTGTCGACAGATGTGACCGCGGTGTAACCCCAACCCTTGATCTGGTCGGGCGTGGCGCCGAGCCCGTTGTAGTTACAGCAGCTCTGCCACAGCGAGCTCGAGTCGAACAGCGGACCGGCGAAGGTGTATCCGGCGGGGTAGTCCTTGCCCCACGCGGGTCCCAGACAGATCCCGACCAGCGAGTTCAGGTCATTGCACTTGTTGTACATGGTGGTGCGCTCGAGCTCCTTGATGTCGAACGACATCCCCAGCTGTTCGACGATCGGCTCGATCAGCGCGGCCTGCTTCGGATACGGATCCTCGCGGTCCGTCACCGCCAGGATCCCCTGGCACTCTGGAGCGTCACACGTACCGTCATGGTTCGTGTCGTATTTCGACAGCGCCATCTCGGCCTTTGCCTTCGCGATATCACCGGCCGCGTTCGGCGTGGAATACGGGTCGTAGTCCTTGAGGATGTTGTTCTCCAGGCTGTTGACCATGATGTGGCCGGCGATCTCACCGACCGTTACGCCGCCTCGGAGTTGCCGCATCCCCTGCTTGTCCAACGCCCAGTTGAACGCCTTCCGCACATGCACGTCATCGAACGGTGGCACGAGGAAGTTGAACGAGACGTAGCGAAGCGCATCCGACGGATAGACGTTGATCTTGCCCTGAAGGTCCGGATTGGTCTGATAGTCGCGGATGACGTTCGGCGGAACGGCTCCGTCCACCACGAAGTCGAGGCTGTTCGCCTTGATCTTGTTGTAGAGGTCGTCGTTGTTCCCACCGATAGCCACCTCGATGCGATCGGGGTAGGCGGGACGAAGATCGTCGGTCGCCGCGTCCCAACCCGGGTTGCGGACGAGCACGATCGACCGGCCGGGCGTGTACCCCGAGACCGGCGTCTGGTCCGCGGCCGCAGCCGAGAAGTCGAGCTGATCGGAACCCTCGAACTCGTACGGACCGGTCGACACCAGGAAGCGGCCGTAGTTCTTGTCGTGCCCCTCGGCAGCTCCCCCACGTGCGTCGCCGCTCGGTGGGATCGGTGCGGCCGCCGGCATGGCCAGGCGGTAGCTGAGGTCGGCCGTCGGGGCGGTCACCTCGATCTTCAGGGTGCTGGCGTCGGGGGCGGACAAACCCGTGATCGTGTCGGCCTTACCGGCCGCGAAGTCGTCGAACCCCTTGATGACGCTGTAGTAGAAGGAGTAGCCGCCGACGTTCGCCTTCGGGTTCGCCTCGCGCTCGATCGCGCGGATGAAGTCCTGGGCGGTGACCTCGACGTCCGTGAACGGATCGCCGTAGTGCACGCCTGGCTTGATCTTGTACGTCCACGTCAGCTGGTCATCCGAGACGGTCGGATCGGTAGCCGCCAGGTCCGGAAAGACCTGGGTCCCGCCGTCGGCCGTCGGAGTGCCCTTGTAGGACATGAGCGTACGGAGCAGACAGCACCGCAAGTATTCCCAGGTGACGGAGTAGTACTCCTTCTGCGGGTCGAAGGCGGCTGATACGTCTCCCAGCATCGCCATACGGAGCGTGCCACCCGAAAGATCGGCGCCCGTGGCTCCGGTCGTCCCGCCGGTGGCCCCGGTGTTCGCGCTGCCACCACCGTTGCTCCCGCCACAAGCGGCCGCGACCAAACCCAGGATCGCGACGGCCGCGATCATCTTCGATATCCGTTTCAACGGTACCCCCCTTCTCGATGAATCCGTGATGCTCATCTGTCTGTTTCCACATCCCGTGCTCGGTGCGCTTCCCCCCTTCGCTCCTCTTCCTTCCACTGGATACGGTCAGGCTGAGGTTCGGGGATCGAGGGCGTCGCGCAGGCCGTCACCGACGAGGTTGAAGGCAAGGGTGGTCATGAACAGCGCGAGTCCGGGGAAGATCATGAGCCAAGCCGCGTACCGAAACGAATCGCTGGCCGTCGACAACATGGCGCCCCACGACGGCGTCGAGTCCGGGACGCCCACGCCCAGGAACGACAGACCGGCCTCGAACAGGATGTTGCTGGGGATGATCAGCGTGGTGAAAACGATGATCGGCGCGGCCACGTTGGGAAGGATCTCCCGCATGATGATGCGGAAATTCGAGGCGCCGAGCGACCGAGAGGCCTCGACGAATTCCTTCTCTCTGAGCGACAACACCTGTCCGCGGATGATCCTGGCGATGTATGGCCAACTGAACAACCCGATGATCAGACTGACGAGCATGAGGCCAGGCTTGATGAACCCGCCCAGGCACCCCTCTTTGTTGGCGCCGCAAGCGGAGGCAAGTCCGAGGGCCAGCAGAAGGATCGGGAGCGACAACACCACGTCGGTCGTGCGCGAGATGAGCGTGTCGATCTTGCCGCGGTAGAACCCCGCGATCATCCCGAGGATGACGCCGATCACGAGCGCCATGCCCGTAGCGAAGATCGCGATGACCAGCGATGTCCGCGCCCCGTAAAGAACGCGGATGAACAGATCGCGTCCGGTCCCGTCGACTCCGAACCAATACGCCTTGCTGGGTCCTGCGGGGAGACCGAAATCGTCGAGCGCGCGAAGGTTTACGTCGTTGGGACCGTGATGGACGATCTTGACGAAGAGCGGGGCAGTGATCGCGAGCAGGATCATGATCGCGACGACGAAGATGCCCGCGAACGCCCAGCGATCCCGCTTGAACTGACGCCAGAAGATCTCCCACGGGGAGCGCCCGACGACCGCTGTTGGAACACCGGGTCCGGATTCCCCGCCCGGGGCCAGACTTCCACCCGCGGGGGCGACGGGTTGCTCTTCGGTTTCGAGGTTGCCCTCGACGTCGCCTGGCGTCTTCATGGACGAATCCGCATGTTAGGAGTATCTCCCCTGCGAGGCAATCTAGCGGGCGATGTTACGGCAGGAATCCGCAATCTGCATAGCCCCTCGCAGTCACGAGGCCATCAACGAGGTCAAACGCGGAAGGATCTGGACACCCTTCAGCCGGCCGAGCGAACCCGTTGCGCAGGCGCGCTCCCCATAGACGGTGGAACCGTCGGACTGGATGCCTGCTCCGCTCACCAGCAGCGGGACCGGGTCCGCTGTATGAGCTTTGCGAACGCACGATGTGGAGTGGTCCGCGGTGACGGCCACGATCGTCGAGGAGAGGTCGATCGCGCCGAGCGCTTCGGCGAAGAATCCGGCGTCGATCGCCGCGATGACGTCTCGTTTGTCCTCGGCTCGTCCGTCGTGCGCCGGCACGTCCGGTCCTTTGATGTGGACGTACAGAGCGTCGTACCCGGAAAGGGCGTCGACCGCCAACCGGGCCCAGCCCGCGTACTCCGCTGTGGCAGCGTCCCGGGCGATATCGATGCCGAGGCGCGGCGCCGGTACCGGGTGCATCCCCAGCATCTTCGCGATGCCCCGCTCGACCGGCATCTCGACGAAACATCCCCAGTCGGGACCGAACCGATCACGGATGCTCTGCAGCTTGGGCAGATGGTCACCGGCGTCCCGCGTCAAGATCAGGTTGCCGGGAAGCTTCCCGCGGCGACGGCGTTCTAAGTTCACCGCGGAGACGTCGAGGATCTTCGCGGCGTCCTCGACGAACCGGTTCGTCAGCTCGGCGGCATGGTGTGCAGCCGCGGTGTCCTGCAAGGGTTCACAGCGAACCACGACCGGCTCGAACGTCTCGAGCGCCACACCGAGCGAGCCTTCCTTGCGGTAGGCCGGGTCGGTGTTCGTGACATCGGCCGAGAGCGGTCCATCGTCTGCGCGGATGACCAGCGACCCGCGGTGCTCCACAGTGGCCTTCAACGTGAACGTGGCGCCGGGCAATGCGAGCCGTTCATTCACCTCGTCGGCCAAGGCGTGCGATTCTTCCGACGAGAGATCGCGGCCGACCCGGCGGTCCACGATCTCCGGCCACTCGCACGTGGCGAAGTTCACCCGGTAGGCCAGGTCCCCGTCACGGAACGCCATGTCGGCACCGACCGCCTCGACGACCCCGCGACCCGGGTGCTCCTCACGAGGGTCGTAGCCGAGGATCGCGAAGACCGCGATGTCGGACTCGGGCGCGATGCCGTCGCCGACCGTCACGACCACGCCGGTCCGCCCGCGGGATGCCAGCGCGTCGAGCGCGGGCGTGGAGGCGGCCTCCAGCGGAGTCTTGCCGTCGAACTCCGGGATCGGGTCGTCGCCGAGCCCGTCCAGGCAGACGTAGAGCAGCTTCTTCACGGGGATCGCTCCTTCAGCGGTATTTCACGATGAGCGCCAAGTCCTCCGGCTCGAGGCTAGCGCCGCCGACGAGGGCGCCGTCGATCTCGGGGTGCGCCATGAAGTCACGGATGTTGCCGGGCTTCACGCTGCCGCCGTACTGAACCCGAACGCTCTGAGCGACCGTGTCGCCGTATCGTTCGGCGAGCGCGCCTCGGATCACCTGGACCACCTGCCCCGCGTCGGACGGATCGGCGTTGCGGCCGGTGCCGATGGCCCAGATCGGCTCGTACGCGATCACAGCGACCGCGGCGTTCTCGGGGGCCACATCGTCGAACGCTCGCTTCACTTGTTGCTGCACCTTCGACTCGGTTCCCCCGGCGTCGCGCTCCTCGAGGCTCTCCCCGACGCACACGATCGGGGTCATGCCGTGGGCGAAGACCGCCTTCACCTTCTTGTTGACCGCGCGGTCGTCCTCGCCGAAGAGCTGCCGACGCTCGGAGTGACCCAGGATGACGTAGGCGACCTTGAGCGCCACGAGCATGGGGGGCGACACCTCGCCCGTGAATGCCCCCTTGTCGTCCGGGTAGACATTCTGGGCTCCCACGACATAGGGCAGGCGATCCGCTTCGATCAGGGTCTGTACCGACCGGAGCGCGGTGAACGGCGGACAGATCACGATCTCGACCCGCTCGCCGTCGTCCTTGTCCAACAGGTACGAGAGCTTCTGGACGGCTTGGATCGCTTCCAAGTGCGTCTTGTGCATCTTCCAGTTCGCCGCGATGATCGGGCGCCGTTCGGTCACGGTGAGTCCTCCAGGATCGTGATGCCGGGAAGCGCTTTGCCCTCGAGGAACTCGAGGGACGCACCACCGCCGGTCGAGAGATGATCGAAGCTGTCTTCCAGCCCCGCTTGCCGGACGGCCAGCAGGCTATCGCCGCCGCCGACCACTGTGAACGCGCCGCTCGTCGCCACGGCCTGAGCGATCGCCGTGGTCCCCACCGCGAACGGCTCCACCTCGAAGACCCCCATCGGGCCGTTCCACAAGATGGTCTTCGCGCCGGCCAGGTGCTTCGCGAACGCCTCGATAGTGCGCGGTCCGATATCGAGGCCCCTCCAACCGGCGGGGATGTGGGTGGCGGGCACGGTCGTTCGCGGCGCTTGTTCCGAGATCTCCTGCGCGACCACGATGTCGACCGGGAGCTCGATCGGAACGGCTCTCTGCGTCGCGCGATCCCGTGCGGCCCGGACGTCTTCGAACCGATCGGGCTCGACCAGGCTGTCCCCGACCTCTCCCCCGTCGGCCGCGATCAACGTGAACGCCATGGCTCCGCCGATCAAGAGCACGTCGACCCGGTCGGTCAATGCGCCGATCGTGGCGAGCTTGTCGGAGACCTTCGCGCCGCCGAGGATCGCAACGTACGGACGGGTGGGCTCCTCGAGCAGGTTCGACAGGACTTCGATCTCGCGCTGGAGCAACCGGCCGGCCACCGCGGGACGTCCGGTGGCGATCATCAGCTCCGGGAGGGCGCAGACGCTCGCGTGCGCGCGGTGCGCGGCGCCGAACGCATCGTCGACGTAGGCGTCGGCGAGCTCGGCCAACCGGCCGGCGAACACCGGATCGTTCGCCTCCTCCCCCGCCTCGAAGCGGAGGTTCTCGAGCAGAACGACCACGTCGGACGCCAAGGCGTCCGGGGCGGGCGTGTCGAGCGTCATGACGGGGCGATCGAGGAGCTCCGCCAACCGGGCGCCCACCGGTGCCAGACGAAGATCGTCGCGGGCTTTTCCCTCCGGCCGGCCGAGGTGGGAGGCGAGCACGAGTGACGCTCCCCGATCCAGCAGCTCATGAAGCGTCGGGAGCGTGGCGCGGATGCGCATATCGTCGGCGACAACGCCGTCGTGCATCGGGACGTTGAAATCCACGCGGACGAAGACGCGTCGGCCGGAGACGTCGCCGAGATCGTCGAGCGTTCGGAGCGTCACAGCGATGACGCGACCAACAGCACCAGATCGAGGAGGCGGTTCGAGTAGCCCCATTCGTTGTCGTACCAACCGATCACCTTCACCAGGTTCCCGATCGCCATGGTCGAGAGCGCGTCGAACGTGCATGACGCCGGGCTTCCGACGATGTCGCTCGAGACGATCGGATCCTCCGTGTACACCAGCCGACCGCGAAGCCCATCCGTGTCCGCGGCCGCGCGGAACGCCGCGTTGATCTCCTCGACGCTCGCCTCGCGGTTCAGGAGGGCGACGAGGTCCGTGACCGATCCATCGGGCACGGGTACGCGCATCGCGAGTCCGTCCATCTTCCCCTTCAGCTGCGGGAGGGCGAGCGACGTGGCCTTCGCCGCGCCCGTCGAGGACGGCACGATGTTCACGGCTGCGGCGCGCCCGCGCCGTAGATCCTTGTGGGTCAGGTCGAGCAGGTTCTGGTCGTTCGTATACGCGTGAACGGTCGTCATGAGCGCGCGGTCGATCCCGAAGCTGTCCTCCAGCACCTTGGCCATCGGCGCGACGCAGTTCGTGGTGCAGGACGCGTTCGAGATGACATGGTGCGTCGCGGGATCGTACGTGTCGTCGTTCACACCCATCACGATCGTGACGTCCTCGCCCTTCGCAGGAGCGCTGATGACGACCTTCTGCGCGCCTGCCGTCAGATGCGCGGCGGCCTTCTCACGATCCGTGAACAGTCCGGTCGACTCGATGACGATCTCGGCGCCGAGCTCCTTCCACGGAAGGTTGGCGGGGTCGCGCTCGGATGTGATGCGGATCTCATCACCGTCGATCGAGATGCCGTTCTCGGTCACGCGGATGTCGGCGTCCAAACGGCCGTGGACGGAGTCGTACTTCAGCAGATGCGCGGCGGTCTTCGTGTCCATCAGGTCGTTCGCCGCGACGATCTCGATATCTGCGCCGCGCGCCCTGGCGGCCCGGTAGAAGTTCCGGCCGATACGGCCGAAGCCGTTCACGCCGATCTTGACGGTCATGCGATGTCCTCCTCATAGCTTGGCCTGCGAGCGTGGTTGGAAGGTTGGCGTACCCATCCTAGCGAGGGAGCATCGGGGCCGACCGGGCGAGCCGAGCGGGCTCGCCGAGGCCCTAGCCGCGGTCGAGGTCGCGGTGCTCGACGGCGACGGGCTGGCCGCGCTCCCGGAAGTATCGGGCGAGCTCCTCGGCGACGACGATCGAGCGGTGCCGGCCGCCGGTGCACCCGACCGCGATCGTCAGGTAGGACTTCCCTTCCTCGACGTAGCCGGGCACGATCACGTCTAGCAACGCTTCGAGCCGTTCGACGAATGCGCCGTACTGCGGCTGGCCCTGCACATACGTGCAGACCTGCTCGTCGACGCCGGTGAGCGAACGGAGCTCCTCCACCCAGTAGGGGTTCGGCAGGAAGCGGACGTCCAACATGAGGTCCGAGTCGCGCGGTGCGCCGTACTTGAAGCCGAACGAGATGACGGACACCTTCAGTCCGTGCTCGGGCGGAGATTCGGCGAACGCTTCGCGGATGCGCTCGCGGAGCTCGTGGGGCGTCAGATCGGACGTATCGATGATGAGATCCGCGGCTCCGCGCAAGCTCTCCATCATGAGTCGCTCCTTGCGGATGCCCTCCACGACGCGATCGGCCGGTGCCAGCGGGTGGCGGCGGCGGGTGGCCTCGTAGCGATT